>NZ_AXBJ01000021.1:0-72734 GCF_000473345.1 Rhodanobacter sp. OR87 | reverse complement strand
TCGAGGCAGCCAAAGCGTTTCACGTAGCGATCGCCGTCGTACTTCGCGACGAGGCGTCGGAAAGTATGCATAGGCAGATGCCGCATGAGCTGCGTGAACACAAACTGGCCTTCGTGCATGGCGACGCCCTCCCCGTGAGGTCGTCCAGGTTGAGGCCTGCATGGTTGAAATCGCTAACACCCCGGAGCTGTCATTTTTTATCGCATGATCAATCGTTTACTGAGATCGCCGAGCAATTTCCCCGGACAGTACTGGTCAAGATCAAAAGCACCCCTCCCCAGCCCTCCCCTGCTTTGCAGGGGAGGGAGAAAAGAACGTCACACCGAACGCGTCGCCTCCACCGGCGACACGCGCGAGGCGCGCAGCGCCGGCGCGAGCACCGCCGCCTGGCCGAGCAACAGCAACACCACCACGCCGATGCCCACGTAGGCCATCGACATGTGGCTCATCTCGAAACGGGTCACCGTCCACAGGTTGAAGGCGATCGCCAGCACGGCGCCCAGCAACACGCCGGTCGCACTGATCAGGAAGTTCTCGGTGAGGAAGTAGGCGAGGATGTCGCGCTGCCTGGCGCCCAACGCGCGGCGCACGCCGATCTGCTTGCGCCGCTGGCCGACCCAGAAGCTGGTGAGGCCGACGATGCCCGCGGCGGTGATCGCCAGCAGCACGGCGCAGATGATGCCCATCAGGATCGCCATGCCGCGGTCGCGGTCGTACACCTTGTGGCGGATGGCGGCGTAGTCCTGAACGCCATCCTTGGGGGCGATGATGCGCAGGCGGCTTTGCGCGTACAGCGCCTTGGGCGCCTCGCGCATGGCGTCGGCAAGCCGGCCGGGCTTGGCGCGCACGATGTAGTAGATGCCGCGCGCATCATCCGCCCGCATCGGCCATAGCAGCGCCTGCCCGGCGTAGCCGTTGCTCCAGTGGTCCACGCCCTGCCGGTGCAGCGGATCGACGATGCCGACGATGGTGCTTGGCGTGGCGCCCATCGCGTAGAAGCTCTTGCCCAGCGCATTGCCATTCGGGAACAGGCGGTCGGCCAGCGCCTTGCTCACGATCGCCGTCGGCGGCGTGATGGCCTGCTGGGTGCCCATCACCATCACCTCGTCGGGGCGGAAGTTGCGTCCCGCGACGAGCCTCAGGCCCAGCGCGTCGATGAAGTGTTCGTCGCCGGTGTATACCGCCGCATCCGTGGTCGGCTTGACCTGTTCGGGCGTCATGGTGATGAAGTTGTCCCAGCCGCCGCCCCGCAGCGGGTAACCGCTGGCGGGCGTGGCGTCGCGCACGGCGGGCAGCTGGCGCAGGGCGAGCAGGTCGGCACGCACCTGCACGTCGATGCGCTCGGTTGGCTGGCCGAGGTCGGCCCACATGTTGGCGATGACGAACACGTTGGCCTCGTCCACGCCACTGGTTGCGGACAGGTTGGCCAGTCGCTGGTGGATGATGAACAGCGCGTTGCAGACGATGGCCAGGGTCAGCGCGATCTGCAGCGCGATCAGCAAGGTGCCCGCCTTGTGCCGGCGCAACGCGGTGATGACAGGCCTGATCTGGATATGCATGGCGTTCTCCTCAGCTCGACTTCAACTGCCAGGCGGGTTGCACGTGCGCCGCGCGCCACGCCGGGTAGAACGCCGCCAGTACGGTGGCGAGGATCGCCACGACGAAGGTCAGGCCCACCAGCGAGACGTCGAGCCGCGCCAGCCTGGCGATCTCCGGCTGGAACAGGATGCCCACGCCGGACACGCCCAGCGCGGTGAGCAGCAGGCCGAGCACGCCGCCGGCCAGGCCCACCGTGCCGGCCTCGACCAGGTACTGCGCGTAGATCTCGCCCCGCGTCGCGCCCAGGGCGCGGCGCACGCCGATCTCGCCGGCGCGGCGCATGAACTTCGCCAGCAGCAGGCCGATGGTGTTGACCAGGCAGATCAGGAAGAAGCCCAGCGCCACCGCCAGCGCGATGCGGCTTTCCGGCGGCACCACGTGCTCGTGATCGAGCCACTGCATCACATCGCGCAGGCGCACGTTGGCTGCCCAGTTGAAGCGGCCCGCGCGCTGCTGGTCGGCGGCATGGTTGGCGAGGAAGCTGCGATAGCTGGCGACCTCGGCGGGGCTGTCCAGTTCCACCCACGGCGTGATCCACACGCAGTTGCTCTGCGTGTAGTCAGTCCAGTTGGTGAAGCTGAGCTGGCCGCGGCAACTGTTGCGGCCATTGGTGTACATATGCAGATCCAGCGCACGGTTGAACACCATGTAGATGTCCGGCTCGTCGGCAAAGCCGCTGGTGCTGAACAGGTCGTAGAAACGTGGACGCGGGTTCCAGTGGCTGGCGACGCCCACGATACGGTAATCATGGCCGCCCAGGCCGAGCGTGCGCCCCACGCTGTCGGCGCCACCGAACAGCTTCTGGTTGAGCTCGCTGCTGATGACCACGTCGCTGGCCCGCGCGTCGTCGCCCCGCACGCTCCAGCCGCTGCCGTAGCGGAACGGCACCTCGAACATGCTGAAGAAATCGGCGGTGACAGCGTAGCCGTTGACGTTCAAGGGGAGATCGCGTTGGCCGCCCGGCATCACCGACAGCTGCACCGGATACAGCAGGGTCTGCCGCTTTGCCTGGTGCGCCTGCATCAGCGCGATCGCGTCGGTATAGGCCAACGCTTCCGCCGGCTCGCCGTCGAGATTCTGCTGCGGCCCCCAGCCGTCGACCTGCGGCGTGAACAGCTGCGCGGACTTGCCCGGAATCGGGTTGCCCGACACGGCGCGGAACACCGACCAGGTGATCATCGACGCCGCCACGCCAAAGCCGATCGCCATCACCATCAGCGCGGTCAGCGCCGGATTGCGGCGCAAGCTGAGCAGGCCAAGTTGGAAGTAGTAGGCGAGCATGTTCTGGTTCCGGTGATGCGGGATGCAGGATTCGGAAAAGGTGGCGGTCGCGCGGGTTCGTGCCTCGGCCGGTCACCCGTTCCGAATCCCGGATCCCCGCCACTCAGCCATGGGCTTCTTCGGCGGCATGCACGGTGTGGAAGCGCGGATCCTCGGACAGGTCGACCACCTGGCCGTCGATGATGTGCACGTTGCGCTGGGCGCGCGCGGCCAGTTCCGGGTCGTGCGTGACCATCACGATGGTGGCGCCTTCGCGGTGGATGTCCTCCAGCAGCTCCATCACGCCGCGCGCCATCTGGGTGTCCAGGTTGCCGGTCGGTTCGTCCGCCAGCAGCAGGCGCGGCGAGCCGGCCAGCGCGCGGGCGATCGCCACGCGCTGCTGCTGGCCGCCGGAGAGTTCGGCCGGGTAGTGCCTGGCGCGCGAGGCCAGGCCGACGCGTTCCAGCGAATCCATGATGCGCTGCTTGCGCTCGGCCGCCTTCATGCCGCGGTAGCGCAGCGGCACCTCGATGTTGTCGAACACGTTGAGGTCGGGGATCAGGTTGAACGCCTGGAAGATGAAGCCGATCTTCTCGTTGCGGATCTTCGAGCGCGCGTTGTCGTTGAGGTTGCTCACCTCGATGCCGTCCAGGTGGTACTCGCCGCCCGAGAAGGTTTCCAGCAGGCCAGCGATGGTCAGGAAGGTGGTCTTGCCGGAACCGGACGGGCCGGTGACGGCGACGAACTCGCCTTCCTTCACGTCGATGTTGAAATCGCGCAGCGCGTAGGTCTCCACCACTTCGGTGCGGTAGACCTTGGACAGGTGGGTCATCTTCAGCATGGTTGTTCCTCGGTGGTGGTGATCTTGAGCCCCTCTCCCATCGGCGACCGAAGGAAGTCCCCTTGTGGGAGAGAGGGGTTGGGGAGAGGGTTCGGTTATCGCGAGAAAGTCTGCGCAAGCCCCGTACCCTCATCCGCCCTTCGGGCACCTTCTCCCGGAGGGAGAAGGAAGTTCGTCAATTGCTTATCGCGACCGTGGCCGCGCCCTTGAAGCTGTCGGTACCGGAGATCACGATGCGGTCGCCTTCCTTCAGGCCGTCGAGGATCTCCACCTTGTCGATGCTGGAGGCGCCGACGCGGATCGGAGTTTTCGTGGCGATGCCCTCGCGCACCAGGTAGGCATAGCTGCCGCCGGACTCGTCGACGAACGAGCCACGCTGCACGGTCAGCACGTTGTCGCGCTTGTCCAGCAGCACGCGCACCGACAGCCGCTGGTTCTGTCGCAGCTGCTTCGGCGTGTCGCCCTCGAAGCGCAGCCGCGCGGCAACCTGGCCGTTGACCACTTCCGGCGAGATCGCGCTGACCAGGCCTTTCCAGGTGTGGCCGTTGCCGCTGATCTCGCCGGCCATGCCGATGCCGAGGTCGCGGGCGAAGCTTTCCGGCACCTGCATCTCCACCTGCAGCGCGGACAGGTCGATCACGCTGAGCAGCTGCGCGTCCTTGGCCACGGTGGCGCGTTCGGCGATGAACAACTGGCCGACCTGGCCGTCCACCGGCGATTTCACGCTGAGGTCGTCGACCTGGCGCTGCAGGTCCTTCACCAGCAGCAGCTGGCGCTCGTGCGCGAGCTTCTTCGACTGGATGTCGAAGCTGAGGCTGTCGTTGTCCAGGCCGAGGTTGGCCCTGGCATGCGTGGTGGCGATCCTGGCCTTGTCCAGCGCGTCCTTGGCCTTGTCCACGTCCATGTTGGACACCGCGCCCTTGGCATACGCCTTCTGGTAACGGTCGAGGTTGCGCTCGGCGGTGGTCTGGTCGATGACGGCGTTGTCGTAGGTTTCCTGCAGCGCGGAACGCTGCTTGCGCGCATCGATCTGCGCGCGCCGGTATTCCACTTCCATCGCGTCGGCGTTGCTCTGTTCCTGCGCCAGCTTGTTGGTCAGCTCCGGGCTGACGATGGTGGCCAGCACCTGGCCCACCTTCACCGTGTCGCCGGCGTGCACCTTCAGCGTCACCGCGCCGCCGGAGGTGGCGTACAGGGTGGGGCTGACCGCCGCCACCACCTTGCCCTCGGCGGCGATGTCGCGCACGAACGGGCCGCGCTCGACGGTGGCGAAGGCCAGCCGCGAACTGCTGACCGAGGCGGACGCCGAGAACAGCCGGCCGACGCCAGGCGCCAGCCAGGCCAGCAGCGCCAGCACGAGTACGCCGGCGCCCAGCAGGATCAGCTGGCGCTTGCGGTTGGGTTTGACCTCGACCAGGCGGTCTTGTGCGGAAGTGTCGCGAATCATCGATGCCGTTCCTGACCGCGTACAGCGCGGTTGCACAGCGGTCATTGCAATCCACGTGCCACTCGGCGACGACGCGGCAAGCGATTGTCCTGCAACGGTTTGATGCGCACGGACGGCACCGACGCAGTGTCCGCGGACACCGCACGGACAGCCGAACGAACAGCCGGCGGTCAGCCGCGCCCACCGCCCCGGAAAGGCGAAAGGCCCCGGTTCGCACCGGGGCCTTTCGCGGACATCCATGCGCCGTGCGGGCGGGCAGCTCGCCGGCCTAGAACTCCTGCGTGAAGCGCAAGCCGATGGTGCGCGGCTGGTTGGTGACGGTGTACACCTGCCCGTTGGGATACTGCGCCACCACGCCGTGGGCAGCGCAAACCGCCTCGGCGCACTCGGCGTACTTGTAGAGTTGCGCGCGCTTGTCGAACAGGTTGTTGATGTACATGTCCACCGTCCAGCCGCCCTTGTGGAAGCCGGCGGAGACATCCATGGTCGTGTACGCGGCCAGGTTGCCGGTCAGGCCGTTCTCGAGCAGGCGCAGGTCCGACTTGCGCTCGCCCACATGCACCACCGCACCTTGCAGGTAGGCCTCGTTTTCACCGAGGTCGAAGGTGTAGCGCGCCACCAGGTTGCCCTTGAACTTCGGCGTCACCGGCAACTGGGTGCCCTTCGGCGCCAGCTCCGCACCGGGGCAATCGGTGACCGGCGTGCCGTTGGCGTCGGTGAAGCCGCAATAGGTCGCGGTCAGCTTGGCATCGTAGAAGGCGGCGCCGGCACTGAGTTGCAGGTTGTAGGTGGCGGCCCAATTCAACTCCGTTTCCAGGCCCCGGATGCGCGCCTGGTTGGCGTTCTTGATCTCGGTCAGGCCGTTGGCGCCGAGGATGCTGAACTGGAAGTCCTTCCAGTCCTGCTGGAACACCGAGCCGTTGAACGACAACCGGTTGTCGAGCCAGGTGGTCTTCCAGCCGAACTCGTAGTTGGTCAGGTAGTCCGACTTGTACGGCGGCAGCGAGCCGCGGCGGTTCAGGCCGCCGGGACGATAGCCCTCGGACCGAGTGACATAGACCATCTTGGTCGGCGTGATGTTCCAGGTCAGGTTGACCTTGCCGAGCGAGCCGGTTTCCTTCACGTTCTTGTCGAAGTCCAGGCACGGTGCACCGCGGTACGGCTGTGGCGAGATGCAGCCGGCCACGCCGTAGCTGGAGCCGGGAAAGTAGCCGGCGCTGAAACCGTAGAAGCCGCCCAGGCTGTTGTTGGCGCGGAAGTAGCGCCCGCCGATGGTGCCGGTGAGCGTGTCGGGGATGAAGTCGTAGGACAGTTCGCCGAACACTGCCTCGTCGCGATCGGTGCGCACCTGTTCGGTCAGCCAGATGGTGTTCGGCCAGCCCGGCACGGTGAGCGAGTCCGCGAACCCGTTGATCATGTAGCGCTGTTCGATGTCGTGCACCGAGCGTTCCCAGAACACGCCGCCGACCACGCGCAGGCGGTCTTCCTTCGGCGAGGCCAGGCGCAGCTCGTGGCTGTCCATGGCGTAACGGTCCTTGCCGATGATGTACTGCGACGGATTGATCAGCGCGCCGTTGTTGTCGGAGATGTAGTTGCCGTACGCGTAGGGCAGCTGGTCGTACCAGAACGAATAGTCGCTGTAGTCGTTGTGCTCGACCTGGATCCGCTTGAGGTGCGCATACGCATAGGTCAGGTCGAAGTTGCCGATCTTGCCCTGCAGCGTCAGCGCCGCCTGCCACCAGCGGTCGGAAGTGCGCTCCGGGTAGAAGTGGGTCACGGCGAGGTCGCCGATCGCCGGATCGGTGGCCATGTTGCCGTGCGCCACCGTGTTCTGCCCCATCAACGTCCCGTTGATCGACCAGTCGTCATTCAGGTCGACCTTCAGCGCCGCGCGTGCACCGTCGATGTCGTTGCCGTTGTAGTTCTTCTTGGCCGCGGGCATGCAGACCAGCAGGCTCGACGCCGTGCAGTTCCTGGCGTTGCTGACGGTGATGCCGGATACCGGGAAAGTGCGCGTGCCTTCCTTGTTGTCGATATAGCCGGCGTCATGCTCGTGCCAGCCGACCAGGCGGACCGCCGCGCTCTTCGCGATCGGGATGTTGACCATGCCCTCGACCACGTGCCCGATGCCGCCGTGGGCGACCGAGTCGATGCCGGCGCTGTAGCTGGCGGCGAAGCCGCTGGCGTCGGGCTTGTTGGTGATGATGCGCAAGGCGCCGGACTGCGCGCTGGCGCCGTACAGGGTGCCCTGCGGCCCGGCCAGCACCTCGACGCGGGCGATGTCGTACATGTGGATGTCGAGCGGACCGGTGACCGTGGTGACCGGCTGCTCGTCGAGGTACACGCCGACGCTCGGCCGCGAACCGGAATGGTTGCCGTCACCGCCGCTGGCCACGCCACGCATGTAGATCTCGGAAAAACCCGGGCCTGCGCTCTGGTAGGACACGCTGGGCAGGTACTTCACGTAGTCGTCGAAGTTGGCGATGTGCAGCTGGTCGATCTTCTCCGAGCCCAGCACCTGGATGCTGATCGGCACCTTCTGCAGGTTCTCGGTACGCTTCTGCGCAGTCACGGTCACCGTGCTCAGCGTCGCCACCTTCTGTCCCGCGGCCGGCGCCTGGGCCGGCGGCTGGGTCTGGCCGGCGTCCTGCGCGAACGCCGCCGAGCTCATGGCGAAGCAGATCGCCGCGGCGAGCGGCAGGCGGTTCAAGCTCGTCCGCCGTGTTGGTGCTGGTTGTCTACCCCTAATCCTGTACATTGGCTCCCCTCTCTAAGTGTTGATGACGATCAGTCGGAAACTGCCACATCGGATTCAAATCCCGGCACCTCGGGGTATCGCTGCAACACCTGCCCCAGTGTCGATTCCAAAGGCACCAGCCATGGTGCGTAGTTTTGCCAGTGATCCACCCCTTCGCGGTAGATCGGCCGGCGCACCTGTTCCGAACTCGCGGTGCGTACGGGCCGTTCGTTCTGGAAGAACCGCAGGCACGATTCCTCGAACGGCAGGCCGCAATGGTCGAGCAGGCGCCGAATCTCCCCCTCGGTGTCCTCGACCATGCGTTCGTAGAAGACGCGGTGGATGCGACCAGGCAGCACTGCGTCGAAATGCGCCATCAGCGCGACGTAGTCGCGGTAGTAGCGGCCCAGGTCCTCGAGGCTGTAGCTGAAGCCCTGCCCGCGCGCGAAGTGCTGCTTGAAGCCCGAGAAGCAGCAGGCCAGCGGGTGCCGCCGCGCATCGATGATGGTCGCGTTCGGCAGCATCAGGTGGATCAGCCCGACGTGCATGAAGTTGTTCGGCATCTTGTCGATGAACAACGGCGCGGCGGTCTTGCGCTGGATGCGGGTGTTGTCGAGGTAGCGCTCGCCCAGCTCGCGCAGCGCGCCGGCGTCCAGCGCCGCCAGCGCGTCGTGGTAGGGCATCTCGCCGTCGGCGCCGGCGCGCTCGCGCAGCAGGCGCGTGATCGAGGTGACCTCGGGCAGCTCCATGGTGCCTTCGACCTGGCTGTGGCTGGCCAGGATCTGCTCGATCAGGGTGGAACCGGAGCGCGGCAGGCCGACCACGAAGATCGGGTCGCGCGCCGGGCTGCCGCAACCCGCGCGCGCGGCGAAGAATCCGCGGGTGTAACGCTGGCGGATGTGCCGCACGCGCGCGCTGGTCTCGTCGGCGCTGTAGTGCAGCTGGGCACGGCGGATCGCGTTGCCCTGCGCGTAGTGCCGGAACGAGGGTTCGTACTCGCCGGCGTCCTCCAGCGCCTTGCCGACGGCGAACTCCAGGTGCAGGCGGTCGTCCTCAGCCAGATCGGCGCGCGCCAGCTGGCGGCGCATCGTGGCGAGATCGTCGGCGCCGAAGCGGAAGGTCTTGAGGTTGGCCAGGCTCCACCAGACTTCGCCGAAGGACGGCTCCAGCGCCAGGCTGCGGCGGTAGGCGTCGATCGCACGCCCGGCGTGGCCGGCGGTCTTCAGCGCGTGGCCGTAGCTCATCCACACCTTCGGGTTGTCCGGGTACTGCTCCAGCAGCTCGGCGTAGATGGCAATCGCCGGCTCGTAGTCGCCGACCCGGCACAGCACCACCGCCTTGAGGTTGCGGTAGCCGGGATGGGTCGGCGCCGTCGCCAGCAGGCGCTCGATCTGCGCCAGCGCCTGCTCCGGCCGGTTGCTGCGATGCAGGACCTGGGCGTAGTTCTGGCGCGCGGCATCGAAACCGGGCGCCAGCTCCAGGCAGCGCTCGAGCAGGTGCAGCGCGTCCTCGTTGCGGCCCAGCCGGGCGGCGACCTCGGCGAACATGCGGATCGCCGCCACGTCGGTCGGCGCCTGCTTCAGGTGTTCGCGCAGCAGCGCCTCGACCTCGGGAATGCGGTTCTCGACCAGCGCGACGGCGGCGGCCAGCAGCTGCGGGTCGCTGGTGGAATGGCGCACGTGGTTGGCGTAGGCGGCGTCGGCGGCCTCCTGCTCGCCGGCAGCCATGAGGTGGTCGCCGAGCGCGCGCCAGGCCTGCGGCAGCCCGGGCTTCAGCGCCACCGCGCGGCGCAGCGCGTCGATCGCCTGCTGGCCGCGCCCGTCATGGCCCAGCGCCAGGCCGAGGTCGAGCTGGGCGAGCGCCCAGTTCGGCTGGCTCCGGGCCAGCGGCTCGAGGATCTCGAGCGCGCCTTGCGTATCGCCCTGCCCGATCCGCGCCGCCGCCAGCAACCGCAGCGCGGCGGGGTGGTTCGTGGCCACCTTGAGGATCTCCGCCGCCTGTTCGCCGGCCAGGGCCGGAGCGCTCTGCAGCAGGCGCTCCGCATGGGCCAGCGCCTGCTCCAGCGTGCCGATGGCGGTCGCGTTCGTCATGGCCGGCACGCCGGTGGCGGCACGGCGGCCCGGCCCGCGGCGGCGGGCGGGCAGTGCGGGAAGAGGAATGCGGCGTGTTGCATGAGGAGACAGCGGCTCCTTAAAGCTTCTTTAACAATCTATAGTCAAATTCCAGCGAGCGGTAGTAGGCATCGACCAGGATGCGTTCGTCCTGGCCGTGCGAACGATCGTCGTCGACGTCGTAGGCGATGCCGTTGAAGACATAGGATGGCATCCCCGCCGCGCGCAGGAACACGCTGTCGGAAGCGCCGGCGGACATGTACGGCGTCACCGGCATCGGCCCCCACAGCCCTTGCGCCACCTTGGCGATCCGCGCGAACAGCGCCTCGTCCACCGGACTGGGCGGGCTGGGCTGCGGCGGCGCGACGCGGGCGATCTCGACGCCGGGGTCGGCCACGGCCTGGCGCAGCGCCGCATCCACGCGGTCCGGATCCTCGTCCGGCAGCAGGCGGCAGTTGATCGTGGCCCGCGCGACCTGCGGCAAGGCGTTCTCGGCCTGCCCGCCCTGCAGCAGCGTCGGCACGCAGGTCGTGCGCAACTGCGCGTTGTTGTAGACGGAGGACGCCGCCAGCCGCGCCAGCGCCGCGGGATCGGACGGCGCGCGGGCCACCGCGCGCATGTCGGCGGCGAGCGCGCCCGCATAATCCCTGGCCAGCGTCGCGTAATATCCGCGCGTGGCCGCGTTGCTGCGCAGCGGGAAGCGCAGCGACGCCAGCCGCTCCAGCGCCTGCGCCAGCCGATAGATCGCGTTGTCGGGCGTCGGCAGCGAGCTGTGCCCGCCGGGGTTGCGCACGGTGAGGGTGTAGCTCAGGAAGACTTTTTCCGCGGTCTCCACCGACAGCACCGCCGGCTTGCCGCCGCGGATCTCCGGCCCGCCGCCGTCGACGTTGATCGAGTAGGCGGAACGGATCAGCTCGGGCCGATGCGCGAGCAGCCACTGCACGCCATTGGCGACGCCGTCTTCCTCGCCGGCGGTGAGCGCGAGGATGCAGTCGCCCCTCGGCACGAAGCCTTCGCGGTGAAGCCGAAGCAGCGTCTCGACCAGGCCGGCGCCGGCGCCCTTGATGTCCATGGTGCCGCGACCGTAGAAGTAGCCGTCGCGCTCGGTCAGCGCGAACGGGTCGACGTGCCAGTCCGCGCGCCGCGCTTCCACCACGTCGAGGTGCGCGAGCAGCAGGATCGGCTCGCGCTCGCCGCGGCCGCGCAGGCGCACCACCAGGTTGCGCCGGCGCGGGTCGTCGCCGACCACCTGCACGTCCGCCGGCGCGAAGCCGGCGTCGAGGAAGCGCCGGGCAAGCTTTTCCGCGGCGAGCGTAGTGCCGCCGTGTTCGGAGGTGGTGTCGACGGCAATCAGTTCGGCGAGCAGTTCGCGGCCCAGCGCACGGTCGGCCTGCGGCGCGGTATCGGCGGCGCGGCCGGCCAGCGGCAGCAGCGCCGCCGTGGCGATCAGGGCGGACAGGACGAGGTTCCGGTTCATGGACGCTCCAGTGCCAGGGCCAGCCCCTGGCCGACGCCGACGCACAGGCTGACCAGTGCGCGGTGCTGGCGGTGGCGACGCAGCGCGAACGCCGCGGTCAGCGCCAGGCGCGCGCCGCTGGCGCCGAGCGGGTGGCCGAGCGCGATCGCGCCGCCGTTGGCGTTGACGTGTTCGGCATCGTCGGGCAGGCCGAGCGAGCGCGTGCAGGCGAGCACCTGCGCGGCGAACGCTTCGTTGATCTCGATGCGGTCGAAGTCTGACGCGCCGAGGCCGGTGCGCGCCAGCAGCTTGTGGATCGCCGGCACCGGGCCGATGCCCATCACCCGCGGCGCCACGCCGGCCGCGGCCATGCCGACGATGCGCGCCAGCGGCTGCAGGCCGTATCGCGCGAGCGCCGCCTCCGAGGCCAGCAGCACGGCGGCGGCGCCGTCGTTGAGACCCGACGCATTGCCGGCGGTGATGCTGCTGCCGGCACCGAGCAGCGGCTTGAGCGCGGCCAGCTTCGCCGCCGTGGTGTCGGCGCGCGGATGCTCGTCGACCTGCACGACGAGCGACTCCTTCCCGTGCGGCGCATGCACGGCGGTGATTTCCTCCGCCAGCCAGCCCTGTGCCTGCGCGTGCGCGGTGCGCTGCTGGCTGCGCAGGGCATAGGCATCCTGGCTGTCGCGGTCGATGCCGTGCTCGCGCGCGAGGTTCTCGGCGGTCTGCGTCATCGAGTCGATGCCGTAGCCGGCCTGCATGCGCGGATTGACCAGGCGCCAGCCCAGCGTGGTGTCCTCGAGCTGCTGCCCGCGGGCGTAGGCAACGTCGGCCTTGGCCAGCACGTAGGGCGCGCGCGACATGCTCTCGACGCCGCCGGCGACGACCAGCTCGGCCTCGCCGCAGGCGATCGCGCGCGCGGCCTGGCCGATCGCCTCCAGCCCCGACGCGCACAGCCGGTTGACGGTGACCGCCGGCACGCTTTGCGGCAAGCCGGCCAGCAGCGTCGCCATGCGCGCCACGTTGCGGTTGTCCTCGCCGGCCTGGTTGGCGCAGCCGAGGATCACCTCGTCCAGCGCGGCCCAGTCCAAGGTGGGATGACGCGCCATCAGCGCCGCGATCGGCAGCGCGGCCAGGTCGTCGGCGCGCACGCCGGCCAGCGCGCCGCCGAGGCGGCCGAACGGCGTACGCGTCGCATCGACCAGCCAGGCGCTAGTCATAAGCGCTCCTCATCGCCATGTGCGGCAGCCAGCCCCGGTGCCGGATCGCCTGTTCGATCGCGTGCTGCGCCTCGTGCAGCGCCGGCAACATCTGCTTGACCGCGCGCGCCGGCGCTTCGTCGCTGTACGGCATGCCGATGTTCAGCGCGGCCACCACGCGGCCGTCGCCGGCGCGGATCGGCACCGCGATCGAGCACAGCCCCGGCTCCAGCTCGCGCGAGGTCAGCGCATAACCCTGCTGGCGCACCCGCTGCAGCTCGGCCTTCAGCGCGCTGGCGGTGCGGATCGTCTGCGGCGTGTAGGCACGGAATTTCTGACCACGCAGCCACGCCGCCAGCTCGGCCTCGGGCAGGTCGGCCAGGATCACCCGCCCCATCGAGGCGGCGAACGCGGGCAGCCGCGCACCCACGCCCAGCGCCATGCTCATCACCCGGCGCACCGGCACGCGCAGCACGTAGACGATGTCGCTGCCGTCCAGCACCGCCATCGAGCACGACTCGCCCACCCGCTGCGACAGCTGCTCCAGGCTCTGCTGTGCCAGCTCGGTCAGGTCCAGCGAGGTGAGGTAGCTGTAGCCCAGCTCCAGCACGCGCGGGGTCAGGAAGAAACTCCGCCCGCGGCTGCCGACATAGCCCAGGTGCTGCAGGGTCAGCAGCGAGCGGCGCACCACCGCGCGCGACAGCTGCGTGCGCTCGGCCAATTCGGACAGGCTGGGACTGGCGAGCTCACGGTCGAACGCGCGCAGCACGCGCAGTCCGCGCGCCAGCGACTGTACGTAGTCCGCGCTTTCCTCGAAGGGTGTCGATGCCATGCGCCACGATTTCCATTGACAGGCCGAGCGTAGAAGTTTTCAAATGAGTTCGCAATACGAATTACTGTGCGATTACCGAACAAGCGGACCGGGGATAGCCCGTGGCAAACGAACGCGACAGCGTCCTGCACAGCTGGTGTGTGCAGGCGGCATGGCAGGCGCCGACCGTGGTCGGCGGCCGCGGCGCGTACCTCGAGCTCGAGGACGGCAGGCGCATCCTGGACATGAGCAGCCTGGCCGAATGCAGCAACCTCGGCCATCAGCATCCGGCGGTGGTCGCGGCGATCCGCGAGCAGGCGCAGCAGTTGTGCTTCGTCACCTCGGCGTGGGGTGCGCAGCCGCGGGCGGAGCTGGCCGAGGCGCTGCTGGAGAAGGCCGGCTTCGACGGCGGGCGCGTGTTCTTCACGCTCGCCGGTGCGGATGCCAACGAGAACGCGGTGAAGTTCGCGCGCCAGGCCAGCGGCAAACCGCGCGGCCACATCGTCACGCGCGACCGCTCCTACCACGGCGCCAGCTACGCCTGCATGGCGCTGTCCGGCGACGCGCGCACGCGCTCGCAGGTCGATCCGGAAGCGTTCGGCGTGCTGCACGTGCCGCCGCCGGATACCTACCGCTGCCCGTTCGGCAGCGAGGACGCCCAGGCCTGCGGCGAGCACGCGGTGGCGGCCGTGGCGCAGGCGATCGACCACCAAGGCGCGTCGTCGGTCGCTGCGGTGCTGATGGAACCCAACGCTGGCACCAACGGCATCGTGGCGCCCGACAGCTACTGGCCCGGCCTGCGCGAAGTGACCCGCGAACGCGGGGTGTACCTCATCGCGGACGAAGTGATGAG
This sequence comes from Rhodanobacter sp. OR87, assembly GCF_000473345.1. Lineage (NCBI taxonomy): Bacteria > Pseudomonadati > Pseudomonadota > Gammaproteobacteria > Lysobacterales > Rhodanobacteraceae > Rhodanobacter > Rhodanobacter sp. OR87. The sequence continues at coordinate 58,420 of NZ_AXBJ01000021.1, read as the reverse complement.
CGGCTTCGGGCGCTGCGGCGAATGGTTCGCCTGGCAGCGCCATGGCGATGCGGGCAAGCCCGACCTGATGACCCTCGCCAAGGGACTGACCGGCGCGCACCTGCCGCTCGGCGCGGTGGTGTTGTCGGCGCCGGTCGCCGCACGCCTGCAGCACGAGATGCTGTACACCGGCCTGACCTATTGCGGCCACCCGCTGTCGTGCGCCGCCGGCCTGGCCGCGCTGCGTGCCTATGAAGACGAAGACCTGATCGCGCGCTCGCGCATCCTGGGCGGATGGATGCTGGCCGAGCTGCGCGCGCTGCAGGCGCACCACCCGGTGATCGGCGACGTGCGCGGCGGCCACGGACTGTTCGCGGTGGTCGAGCTGGTCGAAAACCGCGACACCCGGGCACCGCTGGCACCCTGGCCGCAGACGCCGCCGGCCTTGAGCGCGCTGGTGGACGCGGCGATGGCCCAGGGCGTGTCGTTCGCCAGCCGCGGCAACCTGCTGCTGCTGGCTCCGCCGCTGGTGATCGAAAACCACGCCCTGGCCGATGCACTGAGCTTGCTCGACCGCCTGCTGGCGCACTTCTTCCCTGCCGTTGCCTGAGGAATCGCCGATGAGTTTCCGCCTTACCTACGCCACCATGTACAACCCGCCGGAAGCCATGCACGAGCGCTTCGAGGCGGCCCTGGCACGGGTGGAAGCCGGGCTCGGCGCGCAGCATCGGCTGTTCATCGACGGCGTCGACCGCGATGCGCCGCGGTATGCCCTGCGCCACAGTCCCTTCGACCGCGAGCTGCGGCTGGGCGAGTTCGGCTTGGCCGGCGACAACGACGTGCAGGCCGCGATGTGCGCGGCGCAGGCAGCCGGCCCCGCGTGGCGCGCCATGCCGGTGGCCGAGCGCACGCGCCTGTTGCACCGGGTCGGCGAGCTGCTGGAGGAGCGTGTCTACGAGATCGCCGCCGCGATGGTGCTGGAGGTCGGCAAGAACCGCATGGAGGCGCTCGGCGAAGCGCAGGAGACGGTGGATTTCTTCCACCACTATGCGGACGATTTCGAAAGCCATGCCGGCTACAACCACGTGCTGCCGGACGATCCGGTGACGGGCTTCGCCTCGCACAATGCCAGCGTGATGCGGCCATACGGCGTGTGGGTGGTGATTGCGCCGTTCAACTTTCCACTGGCGCTGGCCGGCGGCCCGGTGGCGGCGGCGCTGGTCACCGGCAACACGGTGGTGCTCAAGGGCGCCAGCGATACGCCGTGGGCGGGCCGGTTGCTGGCCGACTGCATCCGCGACGCGGGCCTGCCGCCGGGCGTGTTCAATTACCTCTCCGGGGCCGGGCGCGAGATCGGCGAGGCGCTGGCGCAGCACCCGCTCACCGCCGGCATCACCTTCACCGGCTCGGTGCCGGTCGGGCGGCACCTGATGCGGCAGATGGCCGGAGGCGCGTATCCGCGGCCGTGCATCGCCGAGATGGGCGGCAAGAATCCGTGCATCGTCACCGAGCGCGCCGACCTCGACCGCGCCGCGGCCGGCATCGTGCGTTCGGCCTACGGCATGGGCGGGCAGAAATGTTCGGCGCTGTCGCGCCTGTACGTGCATGAAAGCGTGGCCGACGCATTGATCGGGCGCCTGCATGCGCAGGCCACCGCCATCCGCATCGGCGATCCGCGCCGGCACGAAAACTGGCTGGGGCCGGTGGTCAACGCCACCGCCTACGAGAACTACCAGCACCACGCGGATGCCTTGCGCGACGCCGGCGCCAACGTGCTCTGCGGCGGCGCGCGGATCGGGCTGGGCAGCGGCGGTCGCACCGCACTGGCACGGGGCTACTACGTCGAGCCGATGCTGGCCGAGGTGCCGCTGCAGCATCCGCTGTGGCAGCACGAGATGTTCCTGCCGATCCTCACCGTGCATCGCTACGGCGACCGCGACGAGGCGATGCGGCTGGCCAACGATTCGCCGATGGGACTCACCGCGGGCTTCTACGGCGGCGCCGACGAGGTGTCGTGGTTCCACGAGCACATCGAGGCCGGCGTGACCTACGCCAACCGTCCGCAGGGCGCCACCACCGGCGCGTGGCCCGGCTACCAGCCGTTCGGCGGCTGGAAGGGTTCGGGCTCCAGCGGCAAGGCGATCGCGTCGTTCCACTACCTCGCGCAATACCTGCGCGAGCAGTCGCGCACGGTGGTGGAGTGAGCGGCGTGATCATGTCGCTGGCCGATGCCATCGAGCGCTTCGTCAGCGACGGCGCGAGCGTCGCGCTCGAAGGCTTCACCCACCTGATCCCGTTCGCCGCCGGGCACGAGATCATCCGCCAGCGCCGGCGCGAACTGCACCTGATCCGGATGACGCCCGACCTGATCTACGACCAGCTGATCGGCATCGGCTGCGCGCGCAAGCTCACCTTTTCCTGGGGCGGCAATCCCGGCGTCGGCTCGCTGCACCGCCTGCGTGACGCGGTGGAAAACCACTGGCCGCGGGCCCTCGAGCTGGACGAGCACAGCCACGCCGGCATGGCCGCCGCGTTCTGCGCAGGCGCGGCGCGCTTGCCGTTCGGCGTGCTGCGCGGCTATCTGGACACCGACCTGCCTGCGCACAACCCGAACATCCGCCGCGTGGCCTGCCCGTTCACCGGCGAGGTGCTGGCGGCGGTGCCTGCGTTGAATCCGGACGTCACCATCCTGCACGCGCAGCGCGCCGACCGCGCCGGCAACGTGGCGATCGAGGGCATCCTCGGCGCGACGCGCGAGGCGGCGCTGGCGGCCACGACGTTGATCGTCACGGTCGAGGAGATCGTCGAGGCGCTGCCGCCGGCGATGAACGGCATCGTGCTGCCGCACTGGGTGATCACCGCGGTCGCGCACTGCCCCGGCGGCGCCTATCCCTCGTACGCGCAGGGCCACTATGCCCGCGACAACGTCTTCTACAAGCAGTGGGACGAGATCGCGCGCGACCGTTCGCGCTTTCTCGCCTGGATGCACCGGCACGTGCTCGCCACCGGCGACCATCGCGCCTTTCTCGCCAGCCTGCCGCAGGAGGCCGCATGAGCGCCTGCACCCGCGACGAGTGGATGACCGTCGCCGCGGCGCGCCTGCTGAAGAACCGCGACATCTGCTTCGTCGGCATCGGCCTGCCCAGCGCCGCCTGCAACCTGGCCCGGCTCACCCACGCGCCGCAGATCGTGCTGATCTACGAGTCGGGCACCATCGGCACGCGCCCGGACGTGATGCCGCTGTCGATCGGCGACGGCGAGCTGGCGCAGACCGCGGCCTGCGTGGTGCCGCTGCCGGAAATCTTCAGCTATTACCTGCAGGCCGGCCGCGTCGACATCGGCTTTCTCGGCGCCGCGCAGATCGACCGCCACGGCAACCTCAACAGCACCGTGATCGGGCCCTACGAGACGCCGTCCACGCGCCTGCCCGGCGCCGGCGGCGCGCCGGAGATCGCCCAGCACGCCAGGCAGGTGTTCGTGATGCTGCGGGCGTCCAAACGCAGCTTCGTCGAGCGGCTCGCCTTCCGCAGCAGCGCCGGCTACCTCGACGGCCACGGCGCCCGCGCACGCAGCGGTGCCGCCGGCGGCGGCCCGCGCGCGGTGATCACCGACTTCGGCATGCTGGCGCCGCATCCGGAAAGCGAGGAACTGCAGCTGGTGGCGCTGTTCGAGGGCGCCACCGTCGAGGAGGCCCGCGCCGCGATCGGCTGGCCGCTGCAGCTGGCCGATCGCATCGACACCATCGCGCCGCCGAGCGCGCACGAACTCGACACCCTGCGCGCGCTGCATGCCCGCACGCGCGAGGCGCATGCGCGCCCCGTGCGCATCCCCCTTCAGAACGGATGATCCCGATGAACGCCACGCCGAACCCGAACCACATCAAGACCGCCCTGCCCGGCCCGAAGGCGCAGGCGATGATCGCCCGCGATGCCGAGGTGATCTCGCCCTCGTACCCGCGCGACTACCCGTTCGTGATGTCGCACGGCCGCGGCACCGAAGTGTGGGACGTGGACGGCAACCGCTTCCTCGACTTCATGGCCGGCATCGCGGTGTGCGCCACCGGCCACGCGCATCCGCAGGTGGTGAAGGCGGTGCAGGACGCCGCCGCGAAATTCCTGCACATCTCCAGCGACTACTGGCACGAGGAGATGGTCGGGCTGGGCGAGCGGCTGGCCGCCGTTGCACCGCTGGGCGAGCCGGCGATGAGCTTCATCTGCCAGTCCGGCACCGAGGCGGTGGAGGGCGCGTTGAAGCTGGCGCGCTACGTCACCGGACGGCCGCGCTTCATCGGCTTCCTCGGCGGCTTCCATGGCCGCACCTTCGGCTCGCTGTCGTTCACCTCCAGCAAGTACACCCAGCAGAAGGGCTTCTCGCCCACGCTGGCCGGCGTCACCCACGTGCCCTATCCGAATCCGTACCGTCCGCTGTTTGCCGGCGACGACCAGGGCGCGGCGGTGCTCGACTACATCCGCATGCTGTTCCAGCGCAACGTGCCGCCGAGCGAAGTGGCGGCGATCCTGATCGAGCCGATGCAGGGCGAAGGCGGTTACCTCACCCCGCCGGACGCCTTCCTCGCCGGCCTGCGCGCGCTGTGCGACGAGCACGGCATCCTGCTGATCTTCGACGAGGTGCAGTCGGGCATCGGCCGCACCGGCAGGATGTTCGCCTGCGAGCACTGGGGCGTGGCGCCGGACATCCTCACCTCGGCCAAGGGGCTGGGCTCGGGCCTGCCGATCGGCGCGGTGATCGCGAAGAAATCCATCATGGCGCAGTGGAAACGCGGCGCGCACGGCAACACCTACGGCGGCAACCCGATCACCTGCGCCGCCGCCAATGCCACGCTCGACCTGGTACGCGGCGGCCTGATGGACAACGCCGCGAGCGTCGGCGCGCACTTCATGGCGCGCCTGCGCGAACTGCAGCGCGACTATCCCTGCATCGGCGAGGTGCGCGGCAAGGGCCTGTGGATCGGCATGGAGCTGGTCGAAAGCGACGGCAAGAAGACGCCGGCCACGGCGCTGTGCGAGGCGGTGGTCCACCGGGCCTTCCACAACGGCCTGCTGCTGCTCTCCTGCGGCACCAGCACGGTGCGCTTCATGCCGCCGCTGAGCGTGACCATTGCCGAAGTGGACGAGGCCATCGCGCTGCTGCGTAGCAGCCTCGATCAAGCACTGACGGGGAGCTGACGCCATGTCGCGCCGCCTGACCGCCCTGCTCGCCCTGTTCCTCCTCGCGGGCGCGGCGCAGGCCGCGCGCGAGCCCGTGCTCAAGCAGGTCGACCTGCCGCACAGCTACTACTGGCGCGAGCTGTACCTGCCGCAGCTCACCAGCGGGCCGTCGTCGGCCAGCTTCCTGCCCGACGGCGACACGCTCATCTACAGCATGGGCGGCTCGCTCTGGCGCCAGCGCATCGGCGACCCCAGCGCCACCGAGCTGACTCATCCCAAGGCCGCCTACGACTACCAGCCCGATGCGTCGCACGACGGGCGCAGCGTGGTATTCACCCGCTACGACGGCAACGCGCTGGAGCTGTGGCGGCTGGATCTGGCCAGCGGCCGCGAGCAGCGGCTCACCGACCAGGGCGCGGTGAACGTGGAGCCGCGGCTGTCGCCCGACGGCAAGCACCTCGCCTGGGTATCGACTGAGGGCACCGGCCACTTCAACCTGTTCCTCGCGGATATCGACGCCGCCGGCCTGCATCACCCGCACCTGCTGCTGGGCGAGCGCAAGAGCACGCTGGACCGCTACTACTACTCGGCCTTCGACCACGCCATCAATCCGTCCTGGTCGCCCGACGGCAAGACGCTCTACTACGTCAGCAACCCGGAGATCGGCTGGGGCACCGGCGACATCTTCGCCGTGGATGTCGACCACCCCGCGCAGCGTCGCCGCGTGCTGAGCGAAGAAACCAGCTGGAGCGCGCGGCCCGAACTGGCACCTGACGGCAAGCGCCTGCTCTACGCCAGCTACCACGGCCGCCAGCACCAGCAGCTGTGGCTGACCACCGCCGACGGCGCCGCGCCGCTGCCGCTGAGCTTCGGCGCGTTCGACCGCCGCAACGCGCGCTGGTCGCCGGACGGCTCGCGCATTGCCGTCATCGACAACCGCGATGGCGACACCGCGCTGCGCGTGATCGAGACGCTGGGCGGCGCCAGCCAGGATGTCGTGGCGACGCAACGCCACTACCGGTCGCCGCAGGCGAAACTCACCCTCGACATCGTCGACGAGCACGGCCAGCGCACGCCGGCGCGGGTGGCGATCGTGGCCAGCGATGGCCGCGCCTATGCGCCGCCGCACGCCTGGGTCTCGGCCGACGACGGCTTCGACCGCGCCCTGCAGCGCAGCGAGACGCACTACTTCCACTGCGCGCCGCCGTGCGCGCTGGACCTGCCGGCCGGCCAGGCCGCGATCTGGGTGCAGCATGGCTTCGCCTACGCACCGTGGCGCCGCACGGTGGACCTGTCGAACGGCCACGCCACGCAGCTCACCGCCACGCTGGTGCCGGACGCCCTGCCGGCCGCCTACGGCCACTTCGTCAGCGCTGATCTGCACATCCACATGAACTACGGCGGCCACTACCGCAACACGCCCGCGCACCTCGCGCTGCAGGCGCGCGCCGAGGATCTCGACATCGCCTGGGACCTGGTGGTGAACAAGGAGGAGCGCATGCCCGACATCGCCAGCTTCCGCACCGACGCCGACCCGGCCAGCACCGCGCAGACCCTGGTGCTGCACGGGCAGGAGTACCACACCAGTTTCTGGGGCCACCTCGGTCTGCTGCACCTCGACGACCACTACATCACCCAGGGCTACTCGGCCTACCGCCACACCGCGATGGCCAGCCCGTGGCCGACCAACGCCGCCGTGGCCGACCTCGCCCACGCGCAGGGCGCCCTGATCGGCTACGTGCATCCGTTCGACGTGCTGCCCGACCCGGCGCACGACCCGGTGCTCAGCAACGAGCTGCCCGCCGACGTCATTGAAGGCAAGGTCGACTACATCGAGGTGATCGGCTTCTCCGACCACAAGGCCACCGCCACCGTGTGGTACCGCCTGCTCAACCTCGGCTTCCGCCTGCCCACCGGCGCGGGCACCGACGCGATGGCCAACTACGCCTCGCTGCGCGGCCCGGTCGGCATGAACCGCGTGTTCCTCGACACCGGCGGCAAGCGCGACGCAGTCAGCGCGCTCGACGCGCTGAAGGCCGGCCACGGCTTCGCCAGCAACGGCCCGCTGCTCGGCTTCCTGCTCGACGGCGCCCGGCCGGGCACGCAGCTCGTCCCGGGACGCCACCACTACCGCGTGGCGCTGCGCTCACCGGTGGCCGTGGATCACCTGGAACTGGTGCACAACGGCCAGGTGGTGAAGACCTTCACGCTCACCGGTGACCGCCGCCATCTCGACGCCGAGGGCGATCTCGACCTCGATGGCGGCTGGGTGCTGCTGCGCGCGTGGAACGACGGTGCCGACCCGCAAGTGCTCGACCTCTACCCCTATGCCACCACCAACCCGGTGTGGCTGGGCGACCACGTGCTCGCGGCCAGCGCGCGCGACGATGCCGCGTGGTTCGCCAGGTGGATGGACCGCACCATCGAGGCCGCCGCCGCGCGCGACGACTACAACACCGCGGCGGAGAAGCGCATGACGCTGGACTACCTGGGCAAGGCCCGCGAAGCCTATCGCGCCCTGGCCGCCGGCAAGTCGGCGACGACGACGGCGGAGGCCGGCCGATGATCCGCCGCCTGCAGCAGCTGGCCCTGCTCGCGCTGGCGCTGTTGCCGCTGGCCACCTTCGCCGCGGACAGGACCCCGTTCACCCCGGCCGACCTCAATCGCCTCGCCGTGCTCGCCGACCCGGCGCTGTCGCCCGACGGCCACTGGCTGGTCTACACCGTCGCCACCACGAATGCCGAACGCGACCAGCCGCAGTCGGACCTGTGGCGGGTGGGCTTCGACGGCCGCGCGCGCACCCAGCTCACCCACACGCCCGACGCCGACGAATCGCAGGCGCAGTGGTCCGGCGACGGCCGCTTCATCGCCTTCCTGTCCGACCGCAAGCCCGCTGACGGCAAGGACGACGACGACACCGGCACGCAGGTGTGGACGATGCCCGCCGACGGCGGCGAAGCGCGGCAGGTGACGCATCTTCCCGCCGACGTGGAAGAGTTCGCGCTGTCGCCGGACGGCAAGCAGCTAGCGGTGATCGCCTTCGATCCCGAGCGCCCCGCCGGCGCGCCGAAGCCGAAGAACCCGCCGCCGATCGTCACCGGCCGCTTCCAGTTCAAGGACGACGACTCAGGCTGGCTGGGCGCGCGCCACAAGCACCTGTACCTGGTCGACCTTGCCAGCGGCGCCGCCGCCGAGCTCACCCCCGGCATGCACGACGAGCAATTGCCCGTATGGTCGCCGGACAGCCGGCAGATCGCCTACGTCACCCGGCGCGGCGCCGACCCGGACCGCACCCTCAACTTCGACATCTACGTCATCGACGCCCGCGCCGGTGCGCAAGAGCGCCAGCTCACCACCTTCCCCGGCTCCGACCTCGATCCGTACTGGGCCTCGCGCCCGGCCTGGTCGCCGGACGGCAAGCGCATCGCCTACCTGCAAAGCGGCGAGGACAAGTGGATCTACTACGCGCCCTGGCAGCTGGCGGTGATCGACGTGGCCAGCGGCAAGACGATGATCCCCGCGCCGATCGACCGCTGCTTCACCCATCCGCACTGGTCGCCGGACGGGCGCAGCGTCTACGCGCTGATCGAGCAGGCCGAGATCACCCACCTGGCGCGCATCGACGTGGCCAGCGGCAAGGTGACCGAGCTGACTCACGGCGATCGTTTCGATGTCGATCTGTCGGTGTCGCGCAACGGCCGCATCGCCGTGCTCGGCGGCGACGACCTGCATCCGTACAACCTCGCCGCGCTCGACGGCGACCACCTGCGCCCGCTGGCCGACCACAACGAATGGCTGGCCGGCAAGCAGCTGGCAAGCACCGAGACCCTGCACTTCACCAGCGCCGACGGCACCAAACTCGACGCCCTGCTGGTGAAGCCGATCGGCTACGTGCAGGGCCGGCGCTACCCCACCATCCTGCGCGTGCACGGCGGCCCGGTGTACCAGTTCAGCCATGAGTTCATGGAGGACTGGCAGGTCTATGCGGCGAACGGCTTCGCCGTGCTGGCGGTGAACCCGCGCGGCAGCTCCGGCCGCGGCTTCGACTTCGCACGCGCCATCTACGCCGACTGGGGCAACAAGGACACGCAGGACCTGCTCGCCGGCGTGGACCACGCGGTGCAGCTCGGGATCGCCGACCCGGATCGCCTGGGCATCGGCGGCTGGAGCTACGGCGCCATCCTCACCGACCAGGTGATCGCCCGCACCACGCGCTTCAAGGCGGCGATCAGCGGCGCCGGCACCGGCAACACCTACGGCATGTACGGCGACGACGAGTACACCCGCGAGTACGAGCTGGAACTGGGCACGCCCTGGGCCAACCGCGCCGCGTACGACCGCGCCAGCTACCCGTTCCTGCACGCGGACAAGATCACCACCCCGACCCTGTTCCAGTGCGGCCAGATCGACTTCAACGTGCCGTGCATCGGCGCCGAGCAGATGTACCAGGCGCTGCGTTCGCGCAGCGTGCCGACGCAGCTGGTGGTCTACCCTGGCCAGCACCACGAGATCAGCGTGCCGAGCTACCTGCGCGACCGCATGCAGCGCAACCTGGCCTGGTACGACCGTTTCCTGAAGCCTGCTGGCAGCGGCCCGTGAACCGCACGGCGTCAGTGCGGCGGACGGTAGCGGTTGAAGCGCTTGAGCAGCTTGACCAGCGCCGCATGCGGGATCGCCCTGGCGTAGTGCCCACCGTCGCCCTGCATGTCGCGCGCAGCGACCATCGCGTTGACGATCGCTTCCTCGGCCGCCTGCGCGGTCGCCTCGAACAGGCCGTCGAGATGGTCGTTGCCGATGAAGCTGGCCTGTTGCAGCGGCTGGTCGCGCAGCGCGTCGGCGTTGGCGGTGGAGAACGCCACGAAGATGTCGCCGGAGCCGTTGCCGGCATAACTGCCCATCCGCGCCAGGCCCATGCCGGCGCGCTTGGCGATGCGCTTCAGCTGCTGCGGCAGCAGCGGCGCGTCGGTGGCGACCACGATGATGATCGAGCCGGTGTCGCCCGCGGCGGGATTCGGCGCGCTGTAGATGCGGTCGTCGCGCAGGTACTGGCCCACCGGTACGCCGGCAATGCGCAGGCTGTCGCGCAGGCCGTAGTTGGCCTGCACCAGCACGCCGATCGTGTAGTCGCGCGCGCCGACGCGCACGCGCCGCGAGGCGGTGCCAATGCCGCACTTGAACTCGTGGCAGATCATGCCGGTGCCGCCGCCGACGTTGCCCTCGGCGACCGGCCCGCCTTTCGCCTCGTGCAGCGCCCGCGCGGCATCCTCGGGATGCACGTGGAAGCCGTTGATGTCGTTGAGCTCGCCGTCCCAGGTTTCGGCCACCACCGGCAGCGACCACCAGTAGCCCGACGCGTCGGCGCCGCCCGCGCGCACCCGCTCGGCGATCACCGCATCGCGCACCACGCCGACGCTGTGAGTGTTGGTCAGCATCACCGGGCCTTCCAGCTGGCCGGATTCCTCCAGCCACGCGGTGCCGGTCATCTCGCCGTTGCCGTTGAGCGCGAACCACGCGCCGAACGCCGGCAGCTCGTAGCTGGCGTGCCCGCGCGGCAGGATCGCGGTGACGCCGGTGCGCACCTTGTGGCCGTTGGCGAGATCCTCGATCAGGGTGACCTGGCCGACCGCGACCCCGGCGACGTCGGTGATCGCGTTCAACGGCCCCGGCGTTCCGTCGAACGGCACGCCAAGATCGCGCGCTCGCGGTTCGGCTGCAGACACGACGCCGCACAGGACACACAATGCCAGTGCGAGACGGAAGCGGGGCATGCAGACTCCGATGGATGGCCGTTCGTCGCACCAGTCTATCCCGAGAGTGGAGCCCACCATGCAAACTGACACCCTGCCCGACGATCTCGACCGCGCGCGTGCCCTTTCCCCCCGCTACTATTTCGGCGATGCGATGCTGGCGATGGAGCAGCGTGCGGTGTTCGCACGCAGCTGGCAGCTGGTGGCGCACCAGGGTTTGCTGGCCGAACCGGGCGACCACGCGGTCGAACAGATCGCCGGCGTGCCGGTGCTGCTGGTGCGCGGCCAGGACGGCGTGCTGCGCGCGTTCCCGAATGTCTGCCGCCACCGCGCCGGGCCGCTGGCGTTGTGCAACGGCAAGGGCGCCAAGGCACTGCACTGCAAATACCACGGCTGGACCTACACCCTCGCCGGCCAGCTGCGCAGCGCGCCGGAGATGCAGGACGCCTGCGACTTCAAGGTCGAGGACATCCGCCTGCCGCCGCTGCGCGTGCACGAATGGCAGGGCCTGGTGTTCGTTGCGCTAAGCGACGACGTGCCGGCGTTCGACGAGGTCTACGCCGGCATCGCCGAACGCATCGCGCCGATCGACCTGGCCGCGATGCGCTACCTGCGCCGCGACAGCTACGAGCTCGAGTGCAACTGGAAGGTGTACATCGACAACTTCCTCGAGGGTTACCACCTGCCGCACGTGCACCCGGGCCTGTCCCGCGTGCTCGACTACCGCGCCTACGACACCGAGCTGTTCGCATGGCATTCGCTGCAGTCCTCGCCGCTGCGCAACAGCGGCGACATCTACGGCGACGGCCAGGCGTTCTACTACTTCATCTATCCCAACGTGATGCTCAACATCATGCCCGGCCGCATGCAGACCAACCGCATCCTGCCGCTCGGGCCGGGCCGCTGCCGGGTGGAGTTCGACTACTACTACGCGCAGGACGAGCAGGCGCAGGCGCGCATCGCCGCCGACCAGTCGTTCAGCGACGAGGTGCAGGCCGAGGACATCACGATCTGCGAAGCGGTGCAGAAGGGCCTGGCGTCCGGTTTCTACAGCGCCGGGCGGCTATGCCCGAAGCGCGAAGGCGGCGTCTGGCATTTCCAGAACCTGCTGCGCGCCGCCTATGCCCATGACACCGGGGAATCCGCATGAGCACGAAGCTGTACGGCCTGTGCTTCGCGCTCGCGGCGCTGGCCACCGCGCCGTTCGCCCACGCCCAGGATACGCAGCGCACCGTGGTGCGCGCCGGCCACCTGCTCGACGTCGACAGCGGCCGCCTGCTCGCCGACCAGGCGGTGACCATCGAGCACGGCCGCGTCGTCGCGGTCGCGCCGTGGACGCCTGCCGCCGCGGGCACGCACGTGCTCGACTGGTCGGCCTGGACCGTGGTGCCGGGCCTGATGGACATGCATACCCATCTCGCCGACGAAGGCCAGATGGCCGACCCCGGCGCGCCGCTGAAGAGCAACCCCGCACGCGACGCCTTCATCGGCGCGAAGAACGCACGCGACACCGTGCGCGCCGGTTTCACCACCGTGCGCGACGTGGGCGCCTACCGCGGCTTCGCCGACGTCGCCCTGCGCGACGCGATCAACGCCGGCTACGTGCCCGGACCGCGCATGTTCGTCGCCGGCGCCTACATCACCGTGCCCGGTGGCGGCGGCGAGATCACCGGCCTACCGCCGGGCACCGTGGTGCCGGACGTATTCCGCCGCGGCGTCTCCAGGGGCGTGGACGACGTGCGCCGGCATGTCGACATCGTGCTCGATGGCGGCGCCGACCTGATCAAGGTCATCGCCACCGGCGCCGTGCTGACCGCCGGCACCGAACCCGGGCAATCCGAATACAGCGAAGCCGAGATCCACGCCGCGGTGGCGGAAGCCGCGAAGCGCGGCGCCTTCGTCGCCGCGCACGCTCACGGCGCCGAAGGCATCAAGCGCGCGATACGCGCCGGCGTGCGCTCGGTCGAGCACGCCTCGCTGATCGACGACGAAGGCATCGCGCTGGCGAAGCAGCATGGCACCTGGCTGGTGATGGACATCTACGACGGCGACTACATCGACAGCGTCGGGCGCGCGGCGGGCTGGTCGGCGGAAATCCTGCGCAAGAACATCGAGACCACCGAGGCGCAGCGCGAGGGCTTCCGCAAGGCGGTCAAGGCCGGCGTGCGCCTGGCGTTCGGCACCGATGCCGGCGTCTACCCGTACGGCGACGATGCGCGCCAGTTCGCCTACATGGTGCGCTACGGCATGACTCCGCTGCAGGCGATCCGTTCGGCCACCATCGACGCCGCGCGCCTGCTCGGCAAGGAACGCGAGCTCGGCTCGATCGCGCCAGGCAAGGCCGCCGACCTGGTCGCGCTGGCTTGCGATCCGCTGCACGACATCGAATGCCTGCGCCAGGTGCGCGGCGTGATCAAGGCCGGCCAGCCGGTTTCCCTCGACTAGAACCCCACCGGGTGCGGACATGAACGACAGCAAGAAGATCGGCTTCTGGACCTGCACCGCGCTGGTCGTGGGCAACGTCATCGGCATCGGCATTTTCCTGCTGCCCGCGTCGCTCGCGCCGTATGGGTTCAACGCGCTGATCGGCTGGACGATCACCCTGCTCGGCTGCCTGACCCTGGCCCGCGTGTTCTCGCATCTCGCGCACGCGTTGCCGAACGCCGAAGGCCCGTACGGCTATATCCGCAGCACCCTCGGCGAGCTGCCGGCGTACATGGCGCTGTGGGCGTACTGGGTGTCGCTGTGGCTCACCAATGCCGCACTGGCGACCGGCGTGGTCGGCTACATCACGGTCGTGTTCCCGGCCCTGAACGTGATCCAGCCGGCGCTGTTCGCGCTGGGCCTGCTGTGGTCGCTGGTGATCATCAACCTGTTCGGCGTGCGCACCGGCGGCGGCGTGCAGATCGTCACCACCGCGCTGAAGCTGCTGCCGATGCTCGCTATCGCGCTGCTCGGCGGCTGGGTGCTGCTCACTTCCCCGGCCAGCTATGTCGCGCATCCGCCGGCCACGCCGGTCACCCTGCACGACGTGATGGCGGCATCGACGATCGCGCTGTTCGCAATGCTCGGCATCGAATCGGCCAGTGTGCCGGCGGCGCGGGTGGAAAACCCGGGGCGCACGATTCCACGCGCGACGATGACCGGCACGGTGCTGACCGCGATCATCTACATCATCGTTTCCACCGTGCCCCTGCTGCTGATCCAGCAGCAGGAACTGGCCAATGCGAGCGCGCCGTTCTCGCTGCTGATGGAGCGCTTCGGCAGTGCCGGCTCCGGGCGCTGGCTGGCGCTGTTCGTGGTGGTCAGCGGGCTCGGCGCACTCAACGGCTGGACCTTGCTGGTGGGCGAGCTGACCCGCACGATGGCCGTCAACGGCGTGCTGCCGGCACCGTTTGCGCGCACCAATCGCCGCGACGCGCCGGCGGTGGCGCTGATCGTCACCGGCGCGCTCGCCTCGGTGATGGTCTGGATGAGCTACAGCAAGTCGCTGGTGTCGGCCTTCACCTTCATCACCCGGGTGGTGACCGCGGCGAACCTGCCGCTGTACCTGTGCTGCGCCCTCGCGCTGGCGGTGCTGTGGCGACGCGGTGCCGCGCGGCACGCCGTGCTGCCGGTCGCGATCATCGGTGCGCTGTACGTGGTGTTCGCCTTCGTCGGCATCGGCCACGAACCGCTGGTGCTCGGCCTGGGCCTGATCGCCGCGGGCCTGCCGCTGTACGCGTTCATGCGCCTGCGTCGCCGCAAGGCCGCCCAACCCGCCAAGGCCTGAGCCGATGAGAGATCCGCGCCACGACATCCTGTTCGAACCGGTGAAGATCGGCCCGGTCACCGCGAAGAACCGCTTCTTCCAGGTGCCGCACTGCAACGGCATGGGCCACGCGATGCCGCTGGCGCATGCGGCGATGCGCGAGATGAAGGCCGCGGGCGGCTGGGCGGTGGTCTCCACCGAGGAATGCGAGATCCATCCCAGCGGCGACCTCACCCCCTACGTCGAGGCGCGGCTGTGGGACGACCGCGACATTCCCGCGCTGGCGCTGATGTGCGACAAGGTGCACGCGTACGGCGCGCTGGCCGCGCTGGAGCTGTCGCACAACGGCCCGACCGCGTCGAACCTGTATTCGCGCGAGGTGCTGATCGCGCCCTCGCACCAGCCGACCAAGTACGGCTACCCGCACCAGGCGCGGGCGATGACGAAGCACGACATCCGCGAATACCGGCGCTGGCATCGTGAGGCGGCGATCCGTGGCAAGCGCGCGGGGATGGACATCATCTACGTCTACGCGGCGCACGACCTGTCGCTGGCGATGCATTTCCTGCAGCGCCGGCGCAACCAGCGCGGCGACGAATACGGCGGCTCGCTGGAGAACCGCGTGCGCCTGCTGCGCGAGGTGCTGCAGGACACGAAGGAGGCGGTCGGCGACACCTGCGCGGTGGCGCTGCGCTTCGCGGTCGAGGAGGGGCTGGGGCCCGGCGGCGTGGAGCTGGCCGAGGCGAAGGACATCGTCGGCATGCTGGCCGAGCTGCCCGACTTGTGGGACGTGAACCTCGCCGCCTGGTACAACGACTCGGTACCCTCGCGCTTCGCCGGCGAAGGCGCGCAGGAGCCGTTCATCGCCTTCGTCAAGCAAGCCACCAGCAAGCCGGTGGTCGGCGTGGGCCGCTTCACCTCGCCCGACACCATGGTGGCGCAGTTGAAGCGCGGCGTGCTGGACCTGATCGGCTGCGCGCGCCCGTCGATCGCCGACCCGTTCCTGCCGCAGAAGATCGAGCAAGGCCGCAGCGACGACATCCGCGAATGCATCGGCTGCAACGTCTGCGTCTCCGGCGACATGACCATCTCGCCGATCCGCTGCACGCAGAACCCGACCATGGGCGAGGAATGGCGCAAGGGCTGGCACCCGGAGCGCATCGCGCCGAAACGCAGCGCCGCGCGCGTGCTGGTGGTGGGCGCCGGCCCGGCCGGGCTGGAAGCCGCGCGCGCGCTGGGCCAGCGCGGTTACGAGGTAAGTCTGGCCGAGGCACGCAAGGAGCTCGGCGGCCGCGTGACCCGTGAATCGCGCCTGCCGGGGCTGGCCGAGTGGGCGCGCGTGCGCGACTGGCGCGTGGGCCAGATCCGCAAGCTGGCGAACGTGGCCGTCTATCTCGATTCGCCGCTCGGCGCACAGGACGTGCTGGACTTCGGCGCCGAACACGTGGTGCTGGCCACCGGCTGCCACTGGCGCCGCGACGGCGGCGGCCGCAGCCACGGCAGCACCATCGACGGCTTCGCCGGCAACCCGCGGGTGTTCACCGTGGACGACCTGATGGACGGCCGCCTGTCGGAAGGCAAGGTGGTGGTGTTCGACGACGACGGCTACTACCACGCCAGCGTGGCGGCCGAGCTGCTGCGCCAGCGCGGCGGCGAAGTGATCCACCTGACGCCCGAGGACAGCCTCGCGCCGTGGACGCTGAACACGCTGGACTACCGGCATATGCGCAAGCGGATGGCCGCACTCGGCATCGAGGCGCTGGTCTCGCACGACATCGTCGGCTATGCCGGCACCACGCTTGCCGTCGAGGACGTCTGGACCCACCGCCAGCGGGAACTGACCTGCGACGCCGTGCTCACCGTCACCGCGCGCCTGCCTGACGATGCGCTGTACCAGGACCTTTGCCGCCGCGAGGCCGAGTGGACGGATGCCGGCATCCGCAGCGTGCGCTGCATCGGCGACGCCGAAGCGCCGGGCTTGATCGCGCACGCGGTCTACGCCGGCCACCGCTACGCGCGCGAGCTGGAGGAACCGGCCGTCGGCGAGGTCGCGTTCAAGCGGCACTTCCACACCGCCGACGCCGACGACCTGCTGCGCGAGACACCGGTGCAGCAGGCTCGGTGAGCACCGCCACGCGCGGCGCCGGCCGCGGCTAGCGGAACTGCCGTTCGCGCTGGCCGGTGTGCGCGTGGGCGATCTGCCCGGCCAGTTGCCGCCCCAGCGGCGACAGCGCGCCGGCCGCTTCGCCACGGAGCACGTCGAGGCCGGCCAGCCGGCGCCGGCGGAAGCGCAGCGGGCAGGCGTCGAGTGCCGGCAAGTGCGGCGTATCCGGCATCGCCGGCGCCGGCTCGCCGCTGGCCAGCAGCCGATCCCAGCCCAGGTAGTCGGTGTCCGGCAGCAGATGCAGGCGCACGCAGGGGCGGCCGGTTCGATCCAGGCCGTCGACCCATTCGCGCGGCCCGTCCACCGCGATCACGCTGACCGCCATCAGCCAGCGCACGCGCAGCAGCAGGGCCAGCGCCGGCGTTTCCACCAGCAGCCCGCCCGGCAAGGCCGACAGCTCCGGCCCGCACGCCGCCAGCGGCATGTACAGCACGCGGTCGAGCGCCGGCAGTGCCGCCAGCAGCGGCGCCGGCGCCGTTCGCAGCCAGCGCCGGCAGGCGCCCGTATCGGAAGCCTGCAGGCATCGGGCCTGCCGTTGTCGCGACCAGGGAATGAACATCGCACGCCTCCAGCAACACGCACCGGCGAGAAGCACGGGGCCCGAGGAAAACGCGCGGACTCCCGCCCGCGCGCCAGGGAAACCGACCGCCCCCGCTACTTGGTCAGGATCAGTTTGTCGTTGCGGGTGAGGCGCAGGTGGTACTCGCTGCCTTGGTGCCGGATCACCAGCTCGCGCTCACCGGCCAGCAGCGCATGACTGGAGACATACCGGGCCGGGGCCGGCATCGGCGGTGGCAAGGCCGGCCGCGGGAGTGAACGGGACGACAGCGGTTGGCGCAGGGACAGGACAGGCATCGGGAGATCCAGGGAAAGCGGCGACGTCTTCGATGATAATGATTCTCATTTGACTGTCAACCACCCTGCTCCCTCAGCCCGCCTCGACGACCTGCCGAATGCGCTGCGCCACCGCCGCGTCCAGCCGCGGCAGCAGTGCCAACGCATCGAGGTTCTGCGCCAGCTGCTCGCGCTTGCTGGCGCCGAGCATCACGGTGGAGACGTGCGGGTTGAGCAGGCACCAGGCGATCGCCAGCTGCGCCAGGCTGGTACCCAGCTCGGTGGCGATCGGCTGCAGCGCGCGCACCTTGCCGAGGCGTTCGTCGCCATGGCCCAGCACGCTCTCGCGCAGCCACTCGTAACCGGGCTGGGCCAGGCGCGAATCGGCCGGCACGCCGTCGTTGTACTTGCCGCTGAGCAGGCCCGAGGCCAGCGGCGACCAGATCGTGGTGCCCATGCCATAGGCCTCGTACAGCGGCGCGTACTCCACTTCCACCCGCTCGCGGTGCAGCAGGTTGTACTGCGGCTGCTCCATCACCGGCGCATACAGATGATTCTCGCGGGCGACGCGGTGCGCCTCGTGGATCGCCTCGGCCGGCCATTCGCTGGTGCCCCAGTACAGCACCTTGCCCTGGCGCACCAGCGTGTCCATCGCCGCCACGGTCTCGGCGATCGGCGTGTCCGGATCGGGGCGATGGCAGAAGTACAGGTCCAGGTAGTCCACGCGCAGGCGCTGCAGCGCCTGGTGGCAGGCTTCCATCACGTGCTTGCGCGACAGTCCGCGCTGGGTCGGCAGCGGCCGGTCGACCGCGCCGAAGAACACCTTGCTGGAGACGCAGTAGCTGTCGCGCGGGAAGCGCAGGTCGGCCAGCACGTCGCCCATCAGCTGCTCGGCCACGCCGTTGTTGTAGGTCTCGGCGTTGTCGAAGTAGTTCACCCCGCGGTCGTGCGCCAGCGCCAGCAGCTCGCGCGCCTCGCCACGCCCCACCTGCCGGCCGAAGGTGACCCAGGCGCCGAACGACAACGCGGAAAGTTGCAGGCCGGAGGTGCCGAGGCGACGGTAAAGCATGGGGCTGCTCCTTGACGGGAAAGACCGCCAGCATGGCCAATCCACGCGTGCGGCACAACGGCGTAGTCTTGGGTTTTCCCCCACTACAGGAGTTCGCCATGTCCTCGATCACGGGCTGGGCCGCCAGCGCGGCCGGTCAACCGCTGAAGCTGACCACGTTCGACGTGGGCGAACTGGGCGCCGAGGAAGTCGAGGTGGCGGTCGACTACTGCGGCATCTGCCATTCCGACCTGTCGATGATCGGCAATGAATGGGGCGGCTCGCGCTACCCGTTCATCCCCGGGCACGAAGTGGTCGGCCGGGTCGTCGCGCTGGGCGCGCAGGCGAAGGGGCTGACGCTCGGCCAGCGCGTCGGCATCGGCTGGACCGCGGAGAGCTGCATGCACTGCCGCCCGTGCCTGTCCGGCGACCACAACCTGTGCGCGCAATCGGTGGCGACCATCGGCGGCCACCACGGCGGCTTCGCCGACAAGCTGCGCGCGCACTGGGCGTGGACGATTCCGCTGCCCGAGGGCATCGACCTGGCCAGCGCCGGCCCGCTGCTGTGCGGCGGCATCACCGTGCTGAAGCCGTTCCTCGCCCACGACATCAAGCCCACCGCGCGGGTCGGCGTGGTCGGCATCGGCGGGCTCGGCCACATGGCGGTGAAGTTCGCCGCGGCCTGGGGCTGCGAGGTCACCGCGTTCACCTCCACCGCGGCCAAGGCCGACGAGGCGCGCAGCTTCGGCGCCCATCACGTGGTCGCCAGCCGCGACAGCGCCGCGATCAAGGCGATCGCCGGCTCGCTCGACCTGCTGCTGGTCACCGTCAACGTGGCGATGGACTGGAACGCGTTGCTCGGCACGCTCGCGCCGAAGGGCCGCATGCACGTGGTCGGCGCGGTGCTGGAACCGATCCCGGTGCCGGCGTTCAGCCTGATCGGCAAGCAGCGCGAAGTCTCCGGCTCGCCCACCGGCTCGCCGGTCGACATCGCCCGCATGCTGGACTTCGCCGCCCGCCATGACATCCGCCCGCAGGTGGAGATGTTCCCGCTGGCCAAGGTCAACGAGGCGCTGCAGCACCTCGCCGACGGCAAGGCGCGCTACCGCATCGTGCTGCAGGCGTAGCCGGTCGAACCCCTTCCTGCGGCGAACGGCGCCCGCCGCTCGCCGACGGCCACGCGCTCCTGCAGGGAAAGCGCAACCATCGCGGATTATCCTTCGTGCCCGGGGCACTCATGCCGGGTCACTTTCAAGGAGCACGCGATGAACACGGCACGCAAGGCCCTGGTACTGGGCGCCACTGGCGGTGCCGGCGGCGAGATCGCGGCGGCGCTGCTACGCCGCGGCTGGCAGGTGCGCGCCCTGATCCGGGACGCTTCCCGGCCGGGGCTGCCGGCGCAGATCGCATGGCACGCCGGCGACGCCATGCACGCTGCCGACGTGGCGCAGGCGGCGCATGGCGTCGAGGCGATCGTCCACGCGGTCAATCCGCCGGGCTACCGCAACTGGCACAAGTTGTCCCTGCCGATGCTCGAGTACACCCTCGCTGCCGCGCGCGCCACCGGCGCGCGCATCGTGCTGCCCGGCAACGTCTACAACTACGGACCGGACGCACTGCCGCTGCTGCACGAGGATTCGCCGCAGCGACCGCTGACCCGCAAGGGCGCGATCCGGGTGGCCATGGAACGCCGCCTGCAACAGGCGGCAGCCGAGGGTGTGCGCACGCTGATCCTGCGCTGCGGCGATTTCTTCGGCCCCCGTGCCAGCAGCAACTGGTTCGCGGCGATGGTGAAACCGGGACGGCCGGTGCGTGCGGTGAATTACCCAGGCGAACACGAGCTGCGCCATGCCTGGGCCTACCTGCCCGATGTCGGCGAGACCGTGGCGCGCCTGCTGGAACGGGAGAACGAACTGGCCGCGTTCGAGTGCTTCCATTTCGGCGGCCACTGGGTCGACGGCAACGCCATGGCCGACGCGATCCGGCGTGCCACCGGCCAGCCGGAGCTGCCGCTGCGGGCTTTCCCGTGGTGGCTGGTCACGCTGGCCGCACCGTTCGTCGCACTGTTCCGCGAGCTGCGCGAGATGCGTTATCTGTGGCAACTGCCGCTGCAACTGGACAACCGCAAGCTGGTGGCGCTGCTCGGAGCGGAACCCCATACGGATCTGGACCAGGCGGTCGAGGCGACACTGCGCGGGTTGGGTTGCCTGGACTGAGCCGCAGCCAAGCCGCCCCACCCCGGGCACTGACACGACCGTCAGCGCTGCAGGTACAGCCCCAGCGCCAGCACAATCGCGGCGAACGCGCCGGCGACCACATCGTCGATCATCACGCCCATGCCGCCCTTCACGCGCCGGTCCAGCCAGCGGATCGGCCACGGCTTCCACACGTCGAACAGGCGGAACAGCACGAAGCCGGTCGGCACCATCCACCACGCGAATCCGCTGGGCGGTAGCAGCGCGGGAACCAGCAACGGCAGCAGCGCGATCCACTGCCCGATGAATTCGTCCCACACCAGGCTGCGGTGGTCGGCCACGCCGAGTGCGTGGCTGGCCACGTTGCACGCCCACACGCCGATCGCGAAGCCGGCCACGATCGCCAGCAGGTAGAACGGCAGCGGCAGCCGACGCAGCAGCAGCCACGGCAGCAGCGCGGCCAGCGAACCGAACGTGCCCTGCGCCACCGGCGCCAGGCCCGAACCGAAGCCGCAGGCCAGCCAGCCGGCCGGCGTGGCCAGCAGCGCGCGCCGCTGTTCTCCGCTCAAGCTCTTCTTCGCGCTCACGCGAAATGCTCCCAGCCCGGTCGATCCACCGCCAGCCACAAGCCATCGGCGGCACGCACGCGTACGCCTTCGCCTTCCACGATGCGGCCGATCTTCGTCGCGCCACAGCCGAGCCGGGCCAGGCCGGCCTGCAGCTCGGCCACGCGAGCGGCCGGCACGGTGAAGCACAATTCGTAGTCGTCGCCGCCGCTCAGCGCGAAGTGCAGCGCGGTGCTGTCGTCGTGCAGCTCCAGCAGCGCCGACGAGCGCGGCAGCCAGGCCGCCTCGATCTCCGCACCGACGCCGCTGGACGTGCAGATATGGCCGAGGTCGGCGAGCAGGCCGTCGGAGACGTCGATGCAGGCCGTGGCCTGCCCGCGCAGCGCGGTGCCGGTGGCGAGCCGCGGCGTCGGCCGGTTCAGCCGCTCGATCAGGAAGCCGCGCAATCCGGCGCGGCCGTCGTCGTCGCGCGGCGGATGCTGCAAGGCATGCAGGCCGGCGGCAGCGTCGCCCAGCGTACCGGTGACCAGCACCGCGTCGCCGGCCCGCGCGCCGGCGCGGGTGAGCGCCTGGCCCGGCGGCACGAAGCCGTGCACGGCCACGCTGATCGTCAACGGCCCGCGGGTGGTGTCGCCACCGACCAGGGCCAGTCGCTGCGGCTGCGCCAACTTGACGAAACCTTCGGCAAAACCCTCGACGAAGGCTGCGTCCGCATTTGGCAAGGTCAGCGCCAGCAGCGCCCAGGCCGGGCTGGCACCCATCGCGGCGAGGTCGGACAGGTTCACCGCCAGCGCCTTCCAGCCGATGTCGGCCGGCGCGGTGCCGGGCGGGAAATGCACGCCCTCGACCAGGGTGTCGATCGCCACCACAAGTTCTTTCCCCGGCGGCGGCGCCAGCACCGCGGCGTCGTCGCCGATGCCCAGGCACACGTCCTCGCGCGCCTGCGCGGTAAGTTCGCGGATGCGCTCGATCAGGCGGAATTCCATGGACGGAAGCGGTCCGCTGCTCAGCGGCCGTGCTGCTTCTCGACCGCGCGCAAGTCGCCGGCCAGCTTGTCCAGCACGCCGTTGACGTAGCTGTGGCCGTGGTCGGCACCGAAGCGCTTGGTGACCTCGATCGCCTCGTTGATCACCACGCGGTACGGCACGTCGGGGCGGAACTTCAGCTCGTACGCGGCCAGCCGCAGCGCGGCACGTTCGATCGGGTCGACCTGCGCCACCTCGCGGTCGAGGTGCGGACGCAGCGCCCCGTCCAGCACATCGAGGTTCTTCTCCACGCCGTGCAGCAGGTCCTCGAAGTAGTCCAGGTCGGCCACTTCCATGTCCTGCTCGTGGCGGAACTGCTCGATCACCGCGTTCATGTGGCTGCCGCTGAGCTGCCACGCATACAGCGCCTGCAGCGCGCGGCGGCGGGCGCGCGAGCGCGCGGCCAGGTCGATGCCTTGCGGGGCGTGCTGCATCACAGCTTCCCGTACAGGTTGACCATTTCCAGTGCGGCCATGGCGGCGTCGGCGCCCTTGTTGCCGGCCTTGGTGCCGGCGCGCTCGATCGCCTGCTCGATGCTGTCGGTGGTCAGCACGCCGAACGCCACCGGCACGCCGGCATCCAGCGCGGCCTTGGCCAGGCCCTTGGCGCATTCGCCGGCGACGAAATCGAAGTGCGGGGTGGCGCCGCGGATCACCGCGCCCAGCGCGATCACCGCCACGTACTTGCCGGAACCGGCCAGCTTGTGCGCGGCCAGCGCGATCTCCCATGCACCCGGCACGCGCACCAGCTCGATCGCGTCGTCCTTCACGCCGTGGCGCAGCAGCGCGTCGCGCGCGCCAGCCACCAGCGGTTCCACGACGAAGCCGTTGAAACGGCCGGCGACGATGGCGAAGCGGCCTTTCGGAGTGGCGAAGTCGCCTTCGATGGTCTTCATTGCGGTTTCCTTGGGTGGGCGCGCGGCCCATGCAGAACAAGCATTTTACGGGTTTGGCGGAGATCCTGCCTGACGGACGCCCTCTCCTGCTCGCGGGGGAGGATCAGCGCTCAGCCGCCGGGCGTCAAATGCGGATAGCCACTGAAAGACAGTTGCGCGTTGCCTCCGGCGACCTGCAGCCGCGCCGGCGCGCCGAACGGCAGGGTGCACTTGTCCGGCTCGTGGCCGATCGGCAGGCCGCCGAGCACCGGCACGCCGCTGGCCCGGCGGATCTGCGCGAAGCTGTCGGCCAGCTCGTAGCCGTTGTCGTAGGCGCTGGGCCGGCACTGGCTGAAGTGGCCCAGCAGCAGCGCACGTTGGCGCCCCAGCACGCCGGACAGGTGCAGCTGGTACAGCATCCGCTCGATCCGGAACGGCGGCTCGCCGACGTCCTCGACGTACAGGATGCCGCCGTCGATCCCGCGCCCGTCGCTGCCGGGGAAATACGGCGTGCCGAGCAGGCTGCACAGCACCGCCAGGTTGCCGCCCCACAGCGGCCCCGCGACGTCGAGCTCGGCGTCGGGCACGGTGGCCCACTCGACCTGCGCCGAGGGGGAGCGCGCGGTGTCCCAGAACTGCCGCCAGGTGAACTCGCTGAGCGTTTCGGCGCCGAAGTCGGCGCCCAGCATCGGGCCGCTGAACGTGCACAGGCCGCTCTGCGCATGCAGCGCCAGCTGCAGCGCCGTGAAGTCGCTGTGGCCGACCAGCAGGGTATGGCTACCGCTCAGCCGTTCGCGCAGGGCGCCATAGTGCAGCTGCGCCAGCAGGCGGGTGGCGCCGTAGCCGCCGCGGATCGCCAACGCGATGTCCGGCAAGGCGTCCGCCGTGGCCAGCGCATTGAGGTCGGCGGCGCGCTCGGCGTCGCTGCCGGCGTAGCGCTGCTCGCTGCGATCGAGCACCTCCAGCCCGCTCAACACGCAACCGGCCTCGCGCAGCCGCGCCACGCCGCGCGCCATCGCGGCGCGATCGTGCGGATAGCCGGAGGGGGCGATCAGGCGGATACGGGTGTCGGGCATGGGCGGGGTCGGTGGCATGAAGACCGATTATGCGGCGATGAAGCCACCACCGCATGGCGCCGCGGTGGCGCGGGAGTGGCGAATCAAACGTACTCCACCACTTCCAGCCCGAAGCCGCCCAGGCCAACCATCTTGCGCGGGGTGCCGAGCACGCGCAGGCGGTGCACGCCGAGGTCGGCCAGGATCTGCGCGCCGAGACCAAGCTGGCGCCACTCCTGCTGCTGCGCCTCCTCCGGCGCCAGTTTGCCCGGCTGGCGGTTGAGCCGGGCTAGCAGCGCCTCGGGGGTGTCCTCGCCGGACAGCACCAGCAGCACGCCGCGATCCTCGTCGGCGATCCGGCGCAGTGCCGCGGTCACGGTGAGGCCGAGATCGTCGCGCTTCAGGTGCAGCACGTCGGACAAGGTGTTGCGCACGTGCACGCGGATGAGCGCCGGCGCGCCGTCGTTGACCTTGCCGCGCACCAGCGCGTAGTGCAGGCCGCGGCGGATCGCGTCGCGGTACGCCACCAGCCGGAACGGGCCGAACTCGGTATCCACGTCTTCCTCGTGCACGCGTTGCACGGTCTTCTCGGTTTCCAGGCGGTAGCGGATCAGCTCGGCGATGGAGCCGATCTTCAGGCCGTGCTTGCGCGCGAAGATCTCCAGCTCCGGCCGGCGCGCCATCGAGCCGTCCTCGTGCAGGATCTCGATCAGCACCGCCGACGGTTCCAGCCCGGCCAGCGCGGCCAGGTCGCAACCGGCCTCGGTGTGCCCGGCGCGGGTCAGCACGCCGCCCGGCTGGGCGGTGAGCGGGAAGATGTGGCCCGGCTGCGACAGGTCCTGCGGCTTGGCGTCCGATTTCACCGCGACCTGGATGGTGCGCGCGCGGTCATGCGCCGAGATGCCGGTGGTCACGCCCTCGGCCGCCTCGATCGAGACGGTGAAGTTGGTGTGGTAGGCCGAGGTGTTGTCGCTGACCATCGGGCGCAGGCCGAGCTGGCGCGTGCGCTGCTCGGTGAGCGTGAGGCACAGCAGGCCGCGCGCCTCGCGCACCATGAAGTTGACGTCCTCCGGCCGCACCATCTGCGCGGCCATGATCAGGTCGCCTTCGTTCTCGCGGTCCTCGTCGTCGAGGATGACGACCATGCGGCCGGCGCGGATGTCGTCGAGGATCTCGGGAATGGTGTTGAATGGCATGGCGTGTATCCGTGTGGTGGTTCCCTTCTCCCCCTTGGGAGAAGGTGCCCCGAAGGGGCGGATGAGGGTACGGGCGGAGCGAGGTATCGTGGCTTCGCGCGGACCCTCACCCCAGCCCTCTCCCGGCGGGAGATGGGCTTGCTGTCAGGCAAAGCCATGCTGCTTGAGGAACGCCTCGTCGATACGCGGCGGCTCACCCCACGACAGCAGCCGCTCGATGTAGCGGGCCACCACATCCACCTCGATGTTCACCGCGTCGCCGACGCGGCGCGCGTGGAACGCGGTGTGCTCGACCGTGTGCGGGATCAGGTTGACGCCGAAGCGATGCCCGGCGACCTCGTTGACGGTGAGGCTGGTGCCGTCGATGCAGACCGAGCCTTTCGCCACGATGTAGCGCGAGATCGCCGCCGGCACCTCGAACGTCCAGCGCTGCGAGCGTCCGTCCGGCGCGATCGACACCACCTTGCCGAGGCCGTCGACGTGGCCGGAAACCAGGTGCCCGCCGAGCCGGTCGGCCAGGCGCAGCGCTTTCTCCAGGTTCACCGGGTCGCCCGGCTTGAGCTGGCCCAGCGAGGTCAGCGACAGCGTCTCGTTGGAAACGTCGGCACTGAAACCGCGCGGTTCCAGCGTGATCGCGGTAAGGCACACGCCGGACACGGCGATCGAGTCGCCCGGCTGCACGTCGGCGAGATCGAGGTCGGCGGTATCGACGTGCAGGCGCACGTCGCCGCCACGCGGTTCGAGCCGCGCGACGCGGCCCACGGACTGGACGATGCCGGTGAACATCAGCGCACCTCCGATCGGAAGGCGGTGGGCCGTGCAAAAAAGGCGATGGATTCCATGCGTCGTTTCCCGCGTGGCGCAGCTGCGAAAAACGCCTCAAGGCATGAGGCCCGGCGCCGGGCCGCGAGGCCGTGCGCCGAACCGTCTTCGCTTTATCCGGACTGTGAGGAAGCGGTCACCCGCTGCCAACCGTCGGCTCCGGCATTCGACCGGATCTGCTGACCTTCCGGCGTGGCCGGAAGCGCTCGCGGGCTCGCCCCAAACCGTGAAAACCGGGGCCTACCGCCGGTGGGGAATTTCGCCCCGCCCTGAAGACGTCGTGTCATGCCGGCTGACCGGCGCCGGAAGTCTAGCACCATCACCGGCCGGAGCCGGCGGCAGGACGGGAAACAGCGTTCCGCCCCGTGCACGATCGCGGCCACACCCTCACTGCACCGTCAGCGCCGTGGCCAGGTGGTCGATCAGGGCCCGCAGCGCCGGCGTGCGGTCCGCCCCGGGCAGCCACAGCAGGTGCACCGGGAACGCCGGCAGCTGCCATCGCGGCAGCAGCTCGACCATGCGGCCTTCGGCAACCAGCGCGTCGGCCATGTAGTTACCCTGCAGGCCGATGCCCACGCCGGCCAGTATCGCGTCGCGGATCGCCTGCGCATCGTTGCAGCTCAGCACCGGCTCGATGCGTACCGCGCGCCGCTGGCGCTGCCGGCTGAACGACCACAGCGTGCCGCGGCGGTAACCGGTGAAGGTGATGCAGCGGTGCGCCTTGAGGTCGGCCGGGTCGCGCAGCGGCGGCGCCGAGGCCAGGTAACCGGGCGAGGCGCAGGGATACAGGCGCATCGTGCCGGCCCGGCGCGCCACCAGTTGCACATCGGCCAGGTGCCCCAGCCGCACGGCCAGATCCACCCTGCCGGACACCATGTCGACGTAGGTATCGTCGTATACCGCGTCGATGCGCACGCCGGGGTGTTCGCGCATGAAAGCGGCCAGCAGCGGGGCCATGCGATAGCGACCGAAGCTGGCCGGCAGGTGCACGCAGAGGCGGCCGCCCAGTTCGCCATCGGGCGGGCGCAGGTCGGCGGCCAACTCGGCCATCACCGTTTCCATGCGCTGCCATTGCGTCAGCAACTGCTCGCCGCGCGCGGTCAGCGCCATGCGCCGGGTGGTGCGCAAAAACAGCCGCGCACCGACCGCCTCCTCCAGTGTCGCGATGCGCCGGCTCAGTACCGACGGCGTGCAGCCCACCTCCAGCGCCGCGCGCGAGAAGTTGAGCCGTCGCGCGGCCGCCGCAAACGCGCGCAGTTCGCGCAGACGGGCGGGCGTGAGGTCGAATGATTGATTCATTCAGCGAACAGAAGATTATCCATTTGTGTGGATTATCACCGAACGGCGACGGCGGGACCATGCCCACCTTCCCACCACGGAGTCGCCCCCATGCGCGCCATCCAGCTTTCCGCCTTCGGCCTGGACCATCTCGAATCGACCGACCTGCCCGCCCCGCGCCCCGGCCCGAAGGAGGTGTTGGTGCGCATGGAAGCGGCCTCGCTGAACTTCCGCGACCGCATGCTGGTCGACGGTCAGCTCTATCGTGGCGTGCGGCTGCCGATCGTGCCGGTGTCCGACGGTGCCGGCACGGTGCAGGAAGTGGGCGAGGCGGTGACCCGCTTCAAGCCCGGTGACCGCGTCACCACGTTCTACAAGTCGCGCTGGATCGCCGGCGCCATGCGGCCGGAATGGGAAGGCGCCGAGATCGGCGGGCCCGAGCCCGGGGTGATGCGCGAGCTGGCCTGCTTCGACGAGTACTCGCTGGCACGTGCGCCTGCCCGGTTCTCTGCCGTGCAGGCGGCCACGCTGCCGATCGCCGCGCTCACCGCCTGGCAGGCGCTGGAGATGGCCCGCGTGACCAGTGGGCAGACCGTGCTGCTGCTGGGCACCGGCGGCGTGTCGCTGTTCGCGCTGCAGTTCGCGCGGTTGCGGGGCGCACAGGCGATCGTGCTGTCGTCCAGCGA
This sequence comes from Rhodanobacter sp. OR87, assembly GCF_000473345.1. NCBI lineage: Bacteria > Pseudomonadati > Pseudomonadota > Gammaproteobacteria > Lysobacterales > Rhodanobacteraceae > Rhodanobacter > Rhodanobacter sp. OR87. The sequence goes on along the minus strand of NZ_AXBJ01000021.1, from coordinate 30,032 downwards.
CGACAAGCTCGAACGCGCTACGGCGCTGGGCGCGAACGTCGGCATCAACTACGCGAAGCACCCGCAGTGGGGTGCGCTGGTACGCGAGGCGAGCGGCGGCGCGGGAGTCGACCTGGTCGTCGAGACGATCGGCGCGGCCACGCTGGCGCAATCGCTGCAGGCCGTGCGCATGCACGGCGTCGTCGCCGTGCTCGGCTGGCTCGGCGGCAACGAGGCGACGCTGCCGCTGACCCCAATGGTGCTCAAGCGCGTGCGCCTGCAGGGCCTGTCGGTGGCATCGCTGGAAGCCCACGAGCGGATGGTGGCCGCCATCGAGGCTGGCGGGCTGGAGCCGGTGATCGACCACGTCTACGGCTTCGGCCAGCTGCGCGAGGCCTTCGAGCAGCTCGGCGCCGGCCGCCACTTCGGCAAGCTTGCGATCGACTTCACGCGCTGAGCATTCGTCCACGCGCGATTGCCCGGCGGCTTGCGCCGCCGCGTGCGCCCGCATGGCAGCGATGCGGCGGATCAGCCCGGGCGCAATCGCAGGCGGATATCCGCGCCCAGCATGCGCTGGTCGATCACCTGCAAGCGCCAGCGCGCAGCCATGTCGGCCAGCGGCGGCAGCTGCAGCAGTGCCCGCGCTCGATCACCCAGCAGCAGCGGAGCCACGTAGAGCAGCAGTTCGTCGACCAGGCCGGCGGCGAACAGGGCGCCACCCAGGGTCGGGCCGGCCTCCACGTGAACCTCGTTGCAGCCGCGCCCGCCCAGCAGGGCCAGCACGGTGCGCAGGTCGAGCGCATCGCCCGGCGTGGGCAGCGCCACCCGCTCGACCCGCTCGAAGCGGTCGTCGCTGCAGGTCGCCGCCGCGCCATGCAGCAGCAACGTCGGCGCCGAACCGTCCAGCACGCGGCTGCCGGCCGGCGTGCGCAACTGGCGGTCGAAGACCACCCGCAGCGGCGGCGCGAACTCTTCGCCGTCGGGCAACCGCACGGTGAGGTGCGGGTTGTCGGCCAGTACGGTGCCGCTGCCGGTGAGGACGGCACTTGAACGCGCACGCCAGCGTTGCACGTCGGCGCGCGCGGCTTCGCCGGTGATCCACTTCGATTCGCCGCTGGCCAGCGCGGTGCGGCCGTCCAGGCTCATCGCCAGCTTCAGCCGCACGAACGGGCGCCCGCGCTCGATCCGGCTGAAGAAACCGACGTTCAGCGCGCGCGCCGCTTCGCGCATCAGGCCCGATGCGACCGTGATGCCGGCATCGCGCAGCTTGCCGATGCCGCGGCCGTCGACTTGCGGGAACGTGTCCTCCGCCGCGACGACCACCCGCCCGACGCCGGCGGCGATCAGCGCGTCGGCGCACGGCGGCGTGCGCCCGTGGTGCGCGCACGGCTCCAGCGTCACGTAGGCGGTGGCGCCGCGCGCCCGTTCGCCCGCCTCGCGCAGCGCGAACACTTCCGCGTGCGGCTCGCCGGCGCGCCGATGAAAGCCGGTGCCGACCACCGCGTCGCCATGCGCGATCACGCAGCCCACGCGCGGGTTCGGCTGGGTGGTGTACAGGCCGCGCTCGGCGAGGCGCAAGGCATGCGCCATGTGGAGATGATCGGTCGCCGAGAAAGTGGCGGTCACGCCGCCGTGCCTTGGCAGGAGCGCACCCCGTGCGTGAGGCTCTTCGTCACGCGACGGAAAGCATCGCGCACGGAGTGCGCTCCTGCCATCGTCATTTGCCTGCCCGCTTGCCGCCGCCGAGCAGGGGCAACTGCAGGTCGGCCAGCCCCGGCAGGTCGCGCTCCAGCTTCTCGATCTCCTCGCGGAAGGCGTGCACGTCCTCGAACTTGCGGTAGACCGAGGCGAAGCGCACGTAGGCGACCTGGTCGAGCTTCTTCAGCTCGCGCATCACCAGCTCGCCGACCTGGCGCGACGGCACCTCGCGCTCGCTGCTGCGGCGCAGGTCGTTGACGATGGCGCGCACCGCGGCGTCTACCGCATCGCTGGCCACCGGGCGCTTCTGCAGTGCGCGCTCGAAACTCACCCTGAGCTTGCGCTCGTCGAACATCTCGCGCCGCTCGCCGCTCTTCACGATCGCCGGCAGTTTCAGCTCGGCCGTCTCGAACGTGTTGAAGCGCTCGCCGCACTGCTCGCACTCGCGCCGACGACGCACGCTGCTGCCGTCCTCGGTCAGCCGCGAGTCGATCACGCGGGTGTCTTCGTGCTGGCAGAAGGGGCAATGCATGGTCAGTAAGTGTCGGCCATCACCTGCACGAAAGCACGCACCGCCGGCGGCACCCGTCCCTGCAGGGCGCCCCGCTCATGCTGGAACAGGGTGGCGACAAAAAACGGGTGGTCCTCCAGTTCGATGCCGCGAACCTCGCCGGCGGCGTCCACGGCACAGATTCGCAGCGGACCATCCGCAAGCGCCTCCCGGAAATCGGGACTCAAGCCGTAGCTGCAGTGATAGCCCTCGGCGATCGCCTTCGCACCATAGGCCAGCGCCAGCCGGGAGCCCTCGACCAGACGTACGGCATCGGTCACCTCGACCAGCGTGCACGGCAGCGGCACGATCACCTGGCGGCGGGCTTGCGGTGCCGTCTCGGCATGCTCGGCGTCGGCCCAGCCAAGCACGTTGCGCGCATATTCGATCACGGCATGCTGGAAGCCGCCGCAGGTGCCCAGGAACGGGACGTGCCGCTCGCGCGCCACGCGGATCGCGGCGAGCGCGCCTTCTGCACTGCGATACGGACTGGCCGGAACGCACCAGAGTCCGTCGAACTCCGCCAGCGCGGCGCCGTCGCCGACCTGGTCGGTCGGTATCCAGATCGGCTCGACCGTCACGCCGCAGGCAGCGGCCGCCATGTCCAACGCCACGGGAATGGCACGATGGGCGACCACCTCATCGTTGTGATCGCCGATCAGCCCGACCTGCAGGGCGTGCATGCCGGTGGCTCAGCCGTAGACCGGGAACTTCTGGCACTGCGCCGTGACGTTCCCGCGCACGCGGGCGATCACCGCCTCGTCGGCTGGCGCGTCCAGCACGTCGCAGATCCAGTTCGCCAGTTCGGTCACGTCCGCTTCCCGGTAGCCGCGGGTGGTGACGGCCGGGGTGCCGACGCGCAGGCCGGAGGTGACGAACGGCTTGCGCGGGTCGTTCGGCACGGCGTTCTTGTTGACCGTGATGTGCGCCTTGCCCAGCGCTTCCTCGGCGGCCTTGCCGGTGACCTCGCGGCCGATCAGGTCGACCAGCATCAGGTGGTTCTCGGTGCCGCCGGAGACGATCTTGTAGCCGCGCGCGATGAAGGTCTTCGCCATCGCCTTGGCGTTCTTCACCACCTGGGTCTGGTAGGTGGTGAACGCGGGCTCCAGCGCTTCCTTGAACGCCACCGCCTTGGCCGCGATCACGTGCATCAGCGGGCCACCCTGGATACCGGGGAACACGATCGACTGCAGCTTCTTCTCGATCTCCTCGCCCGCCCCCTTCGCCACGATGATGCCGCCGCGCGGGCCGCGCAGCGTCTTGTGGGTGGTCGAGGTGACCACGTGCGCGTGCGGCAGCGGGCTGGGGTACACGCCGGCGGCGACCAGGCCGGCGACGTGGGCCATGTCGACGAAGAACAGCGCGCCGACCGAATCGGCGATCCGGCGCATGCGCGCCCAGTCGACCACCTGCGAGTAGGCGCTGAAGCCGCCGACCAGCATCTTCGGCCGGTGCTCGGTGGCCAGGCGTTGCACTTCGTCGTAGTCGATCAGGCCGTTCCCGTCGACGCCGTACTGCACCGCGTTGAACAGCTTGCCGCTGATGTTGACCTTGGCGCCGTGGGTGAGATGGCCGCCATGGGCGAGCGACATGCCCAGGATGGTGTCACCCGGCTGCAGTAGCGCCAGATACACCGCCTGGTTCGCCTGCGAGCCGGAGTGCGGCTGCACGTTGGCGTAGTCGCAGTCGAACAGCTGCTTCAGCCGCTCGATCGCCAGCGTCTCGGCGACGTCCACGTATTCGCAGCCGCCGTAGTAGCGCTTGCCCGGGTAGCCCTCGGCGTACTTGTTGGTCAGCTTGGAGCCCTGCGCTTCCATCACCCGCGGGCTGGCATAGTTCTCCGAGGCGATCAGCTCGACGTGATCCTCCTGGCGCCGGCCTTCATCGGCGATGGCCTTGGCCAGTTCGTCGTCGTAACCGGCAATCGTGCAGTCCTTGGGGAACATTCTGGCCTCGGCAATTGGCAAGCGGGATTAGCCGGAAAGTGTAGCGCCGCCGGGCGTTTGCGGCCACCGCCGGGCGGATCCGGGCGGTGGCATCGGCGCGATGTCACAACCCGCTATAATGCGCGGTTTGACGAATTCCCCTTTCCGTGCCGACCCTGCAGGCGGTGCGGCGCACGCCTTCGGAGGTTGCATGAGCTCGCAGTACATCTACACCATGAACGGGGTCAGCAAGATCGTCCCGCCGAAGCGCCAGATCATCAAGGACATCTCGCTCAGCTTCTTCCCCGGCGCCAAGATCGGCCTGCTCGGCGTCAACGGCGCGGGCAAGTCCACCGTGCTGAAGATCATGGCCGGCGTGGACACCGACTTCCAGGGCGAGGCGCGTGCGCAGCCGGGCACCAAGATCGGCTACCTGGCGCAGGAGCCTAACCTGGATCCGGAAAAGACCGTGCGCGAAGTGGTCGAGGAAGGCGTGGCCGAAATCCTCGACGCGCAGAAGCGGCTGGAGGAGGTCTACGCCGCCTATGCCGAGGAAGGCGCCGACTTCGACGCACTGGCCAAGGAGCAGGAGAAGCTGGAAAACCTGCTCGCCGCGAACGACGCGCATGCGCTGGAGCGTCAGCTGGAAGTCGCCGCCGACGCGCTGCGTCTGCCGCCGTGGGACGCGAAGATCGGCCCGCTGTCCGGTGGCGAGAAGCGCCGCGTGGCGCTGTGCCGCCTGCTGCTGTCCAAGCCGGACATGCTGCTGCTGGACGAGCCCACCAACCATCTGGACGCCGAGTCGGTGGACTGGCTGGAAAAATTCCTGCACGACTATCCCGGCACCGTGGTGGCGGTCACCCATGACCGCTACTTCCTCGACAACGCCGCCGAGTGGATCCTCGAACTCGACCGCGGCCGCGGCATTCCGTGGAAGGGCAACTACACCGAATGGCTGGAGCAGAAGGACGCCCGCCTGAAGCAGGAAGCGAACCAGGAGAAGTCGCGCCAGAAGGCCATCGCGAAGGAGCTGGAGTGGGTACGCTCGGCCGCCAAGGGCCGCCAGTCCAAGGGCAAGGCCCGCCTGGCCCGCTTCGAGGAGCTGAACTCGGTCGACTACCAGCGCCGCAACGAGACCAACGAGATCTTCATCCCGCCGGGCGAACGGCTGGGCCAGGAAGTGATCGAGTTCAAGCACGTGACCAAGTCGTTCGGCGACCGCGTGCTGATCGAGAACCTGTCGTTCAAGGTGCCGCCGGGCGCCATCATCGGCGTGATCGGTCCGAACGGCGCCGGCAAATCCACCCTGATGAAGATGATCATGGGCAAGGAAACGCCGGACTCCGGCGAGGTGAAGCTCGGCCACACCACCAAGCTGGCGTATGTCGACCAGTCGCGCGACGCGCTCGACCCGAAGAACAACGTGTGGCAGGAAGTGTCCGGCGGTTCGGACATCCTCACCATCGGCAACTTCGAGATCCAGTCGCGCGCCTACATCGGCCGCTTCAACTTCAAGGGCACCGACCAGCAGAAGATCGTCGGCAGCCTGTCCGGCGGCGAGCGCGGCCGCCTGCACATGGCCAAGACCCTGCTGCAGGGCGGCAACGTGCTGCTGCTCGACGAGCCGTCCAACGACCTGGACGTGGAAACCCTGCGCGCGCTGGAAGACGCCCTGCTCGAATTCCCCGGCTCGGCGATCGTGATCTCGCATGACCGCTGGTTCCTCGACCGCATCGCCACCCACATCATCGCGTTCGAGGGCGACTCGCACGTGGAGTTCTTCCCCGGCAACTACAACGAGTACGAGGCCGACAAGAAGCGCCGCCTCGGCGAGGAAGGGGCGCGACCGCATCGGGTGAAATACAAGAAGCTGGCCTGAAGGCGGGAGTGAGTGAAGAGATGTGAGGAGTGAGAGAAAGCACGAGCTCACACCCACTCTCCTTTCTCACTCCTCTTCGCTCACTCCTCAATCGGGGACCACGATGCACTTCATGCAATCCCTGCAGCAGGCCTGGACCCGCAACCACTCGCTGGTCTGCGTCGGCCTCGATCCGGAACCGGCGAAATTTCCCGCGCAGCTGCGTGATGCGCCCGACGCGGTGTTCGATTTCTGCCGCGCCATCGTCGACGCCACCGCCGACCTGGTCTGCGCGTTCAAGCCGCAGATCGCGCACTTCGCCGCGCTGCGCGCCGAGGACACGCTGGAACGGCTGATCGCGCACATCCACGCGGAACATCCCGGCGTGCCGGTGATCCTCGACGCCAAGCGCGGCGACATCGGCAGCACGGCGCAGCACTACGCCCGCGAGGCGTTCGAGCGCTACCAGGCCGACGCGGTGACGCTGAACCCGTACCTCGGACGCGACTCGATCCAGCCGTTCCTCGACCGCGCGGACAAGGGCGTGATCCTGCTCTGCCGCACCTCCAATCCCGGCGGCGCGGATTTCCAGGCGCTGGATTGCGGCGGCCAGCCGCTGTACCTGCGCGTGGCCGAGACGGTCGCACGCGAGTGGAACGGCCACGGCAACTGCGCGCTGGTCACCGGCGCCACCTGGCCGCAGGAACTGGGCAAGGTGCGCGCGGTGGTCGGCGAGATGCCGCTGCTGGTGCCCGGCATCGGCGCCCAGGGCGGCGACGTAGAGGCGGTGCTGCGCCACGGTCGCAATGCCGATGGCACGGGCCTGCTGATCAGCTCGTCGCGCGCGATCCTCTATGCCGGCCACGGCGAGAGTTTCGCCGCGGCCGCGCGCGCCGCTGCCAGCGAATTGCGCGACACCATCAATCGCTGCCGGCAGGCCTGAGCGCGTCGCGCTCCGGCGCCACGGTCAACCCGTCGCCGTCTTCGCCGCCTGCAGCGCCTTCGTCTTCAGGTCCAGCGTATCGGCCGCATCCAGCAGCGCACGCGCAAAGCTGCGCACCTCGGCAGGGCGCAAGGCATACCAGTGGCCGCTCTTGCCGGCCTCATCCACCTTGCGGCCCGCACGGGACATGCAATGCGGCCGGAAGATCACCATGCCGGTCAGCGCCTCCGAGCTGATGTCCGCCGAGACGATCTGCATGTGCGTTTCATCTTCTTTCTTCACCGAACTTCTCCCGGGCGGATATCCGTCCTCACGCAGCTTACGCTACAGGGAGTTCAGCGGTTGTTGGCCGTGCGGCGCCGGCCGGTTTCCACAGACATCGCCGCAGCCAGCGCTCGCACGGCGTGGACAGCCAACGCTCCACCACCGCACCCAGCAGCCAGCACAAGCCCAGTGCCGGCAGGTACCACAACCAGCCGTGGGCCGGGTCACCGCCCCAGGCGCGGTACGCGCGCACCACCGCAAACACCGCGAACATGTGGGTCAGGTAGATCTCGTAGCTCAGGCGGCCCCAACTGCGCAGCCAACCGAAACCGGGCAAGGACAGTGCCGCGCCGCCGTCGGTGCGCCAGCGGCAGCACAGCACCAGGCACAGCGACGACAATGTGAGCACCAGCATGTAGCCGTCGCGCAGCCAGTGCCACAGCGCGCCCCCGTCCAGCAGCACCGCACCCAGCCCCGTCGCGCCGAACCAGCCCAGCATCACGACGGTACGCCGTGGCGGTCGCCAGGCATCGGCCAGCAGCGCACCCAGCACACCGATCGCAATCGCCGACATGCCGGGCAGATAGGCCTTCTCTTGCCAGATCTCGTTGCCGCGCAAGGCGGCATGCGTCCACGGCATCGATAGCGCAAGCAGGGCCAGCCACGGCACCAGCACCCTACGTCGCCGCGTGAGCAGACACACCAGCGGAAAGCCGAGGTAGAACACTTCCTCGATCGACAGCGACCACAGCACGTCCCAGTTGCCCGGCAGGTAGCCTGTCTGTCCCTCGTACCAGTTCAGGTGCAGACCGAGCGCCGCGAAGATCGCACGCGGCAGCGACTGGTTGGCGTGGATGATCGTGTAATCGCGCACGCCGGCCAGGTGCAGCACGCTCAGCACCGCCACCAGCGCCAGCAGGCACGGCACGATGCGGGCGAAACGCCGCGCATAGAATGCGCGCAGGTCGATCTTTTCCAGACTCCCCCAGCGGCGCAGCGCGTTGCCCGAGATCAGGAATCCCGAGATCACGAAGAACACGAACACGGCCTCGTAGCCGTTGTAGTTCAGCCGGCTCAGCAGCCACGCCGGCAGCACGTCGGTCAATGCGGTCTTTTTCAGCGGAATGCGCAGGCCGAGATGGTTGAACACCACCAGCACGATCGCCAAGCCGCGCAACAGATCGATGCCGGGATTGCGGGTGCCTATCGCCGGCACGGCGTTCGCGGAAGTGGCTGGTACGGTCTGCATGGATGAGGTCGCACTGGAACAATGTGTCGCATCATCGACGAGCGCCGCGCCACCAGCAACGGCCGGCTCAGGCGATCACATCGACGCCTTCCAGAAGGCGACGCGACCGGCGATCCGTGCGGCGGCGCGCCTGGGCTGCGGGTAGTACCTGGCCGCCTGTGCGTTCACCACGTCGCCGACGATCACGTCGTAGTAGCTGGCCACACCCTTTCACGGACACACGCTGTGATGTTCGCTTTCGCGAAAGTGCCCGCGCCGCAACGATGCGGCCGGGAAATGGTGGTTGCCTTCGACGAGAACGGTATCGTCGCTTTCGGCGGGCACGGTATCGTTCCAGATGGCCTTCACCAATCGTCTGCCAATTCTTGCCCCGGAAACAGCACCTCGGTATAGCCGAACTTGCTGAAGTCGGTGATGCGCGACGGGTACAGCCGGCCGATCAGGTGGTCGCACTCGTGCTGCACCACACGGGCGTGGAAGCCTTCTGCACGACGATCGATGCGTGCGCCCTGCGGGTCGATGCCTTCGTAGCGGATCAGCGTGTAGCGGTTCACCGCGCCGCGCAGGCCGGGCACGGACAGGCAGCCTTCCCAGCCTTCCTCCATGTCCTGCGAGAGCGGCGTGATCACTGGGTTGAGCAGGATCGTGCGCGGTACCTCGGGCGCATCGGGATAGCGCTCGGAATGCTCGAAGCCGAAGATCACCAGCTGCAGGTCGACACCGATCTGCGGTGCGGCCAGGCCGACCCCATCGGCGGCCTGCATGGTCTCGAACATGTCGGCGATCAGCGCATCGAGTTCCGCGCTGCCCAGCATCGCCGCGGGCACCAGCGGCGCGATGCGCAGCAGGCGTGGATCACCCATTTTCAGGATTTCACGGATCATGCAGGCCTCGTGGCGGAACGCTGTTGCCTGTCGAACTGTGGTCGATGCAGTCCCAATGCAAGCGGTGCTCCCCGGCGCCTCAACGGCAAAGCGCCGGGCAAAGCCTCGTGCGGATTGGTTGAACCCGCAAGCGGGTTCAACCGCCGAACACTTTCTTCAGCAGGTCGGTGGTGCGGGCGCCCGGGTTGTGGCGGATCGACTGCTCCTGCTCGCCGATGGTGGTGAACAGGCCGTCCAGGGTCTTCGCCGTCACGTAGTCGTCCAGGTCCAGCGGACTGCCGCCCTTGTTCGATTTGCCCGACTTGCCGCCGAGCGCGCCCAGCGCGTTGCCCAGTTCGCCGCCCATGCCGCCGGCGGTGAACGCCTTGTACTTCTGGGTGACGCCGACGCTGTCGGTGGCCTTGGCCACGATCGGATGGATGCGCGCGGTCAGCGCATCGCCGGCCACGCGGCGGAAGAAATCGGTGGCCGCGTGATCGCCGCCGGCGAGGATGCCGCGCGCGTCTTCCAGGGTCATCTTGCGGATCGCATCGCCGAAGATCTCGGCCACCTGCGGCACCGCCTTCTCCGCCGCCCGGTTCATGCTCAGCTCGAACGCGTCGACCTTGGCGCCCTGCCCCAGCTGGCGCGCCAGCTTGCCCGCCTGCTCGAGCTTGCCCGGCAGCGGAATGCGCACCTTGGCGTTGTTCCAGAAGCCGCCGTCGCGGCCGAGGCTGTTGATCGCGTTGGTGGTGCCCTTGGCCAGCGCCTCCTTGAGTCCGGCGGCGATGTCGCTGGTCGGCAAATTGCTGCCGAGCTGCGAATTGGACGCATGCGTCGACTGTTTGACCTTGTTCAGCAGATCCTTGAACTGGCCCGAGCCGGCGGCCGTCAGCGGCAGCGCGGCGACCGTGAGGGCGAGGCTCAGCAAACCGTAGCGAACCGCGATGCGCATGACGAATTCCTTGTGGTCGGCAAGGCGGCCAGTGTAGCGCTGCCGCCTCTTCGCGGCGTGACGAAGCGGACTTGGTTATTCGACCAAAGGCTAATACCGGTTGGCCGGTTTTGGGATTGACCGCCGCCGCCGACGGGACGAATCTTGCGGCATCGCCCAGGAGAGCCGCCCATGCAAGCCGCCGTCATGCCCAAGCCCAGCCCGGCCAGCAAGATCCTGTGGGTCGCCATCGCCATCGTCGGCGCGTTCTGCCTGGGCGTGGTCGCCCTGCGCCGGGGCGAGCCGATCAACGCGATCTGGCTGGTCGCCGCGTCGATCGCCATCTTCGTGATCGGCTACCGCTTCTACGGCAAGTTCGTCGAACACTCGGTGCTGCAGCTGGACCCCAGCCGCGCGCCGCCCTCGGTGCTGCGCAACGATGGCCTCGACTACGTGCCCACCGACAAGTGGGTGGTGTTCGGCCACCACTTCGCCGCGATCGCCGGTGCCGGCCCGCTGGTTGGCCCGGTGCTGGCCGCGCAGATGGGCTACCTGCCCGGCACACTGTGGATCCTGTTCGGCGTGGTGTTCGCCGGCGCGGTGCAGGATTTCATGATCCTCGGCCTGTCGCTGCGCCGCGATGCCCGTTCGCTCGGCCACATGCTGCGCGAGGAACTGGGGCCATTGCCCGGCATCGTGGCGATGATCGGCGTGCTGGTGTTGATGATGATCGTGCTGGCGGTGCTGGCGCTGGTGGTGGTCAAGGCGCTCACGCACAGCCCGTGGGGCACCTTCACCGTGGCCGCCACGATCCCGATCGCGTTCCTGATGGGCGCCTACATGCGCTGGTTCCGCCCGGGCCGCATCCTCGAAGTATCGATCATTGGCCTGCTGCTGCTGCTGGCCTCGATCTGGTTCGGCAAGTACGTGGCCGACTCGGCCACGCTGGCGCCGCTGTTCGACTTCGACGCCAAGGCGCTGGCCTGGCTGCTGATCGCCTACGGCTTCTGCGCCTCGGTGCTGCCGGTGTGGCTGCTGCTGGCGCCGCGCGATTACCTTTCCACCTTCCTCAAGATCGGCACCATCGCGCTGCTGGCGCTGGCGATCTTCCTGGCTGCGCCGACCTTGCAATTGCCGGCGGTGACCAAGTTCATCGACGGTACCGGGCCGGTGTTCGCCGGCAACCTGTTCCCGTTCCTGTTCATCACCATCGCCTGCGGCGCGGTCTCCGGCTGGCATTCGATCATCGCCTCGGGCACCACGCCCAAGCTGCTCGCCAACGAAGGCCAGGCGCGCATGGTCGGCTACGGCGGCATGCTGATGGAGGCGTTCGTGGCGATCATGGCGCTGGTCGCCGCCGCCTCGCTGCACCCGGGCGTCTACTTCGCGATGAATTCGCCGGGCGCGATCGTCGGCACCACCGTCGAGCAGGCCGCCACCACGATCAGCCAGTGGGGCTTCGTGGTAACCCCGGACGAACTGCTGCGGACCGCGAAGGACATCGGCGAGGGCAGCATCCTCGGCCGCGCCGGCGGCGCACCGACGCTGGCGGTAGGCATGGCCCAACTGCTGCACAACATCCTGCCCGGCGGCGGCATGATGGCGTTCTGGTACCACTACGCGATCCTGTTCGAAGCGCTGTTCATCCTCACTACGGTCGACGCCGGCACCCGCGTGGGCCGCTTCATGATCCAGGAGATCGCTGGCCTGGTGTACAAGCCGCTGCAGGCCACCGAGTCGTGGACCGGCAACCTGCTGGCCACCGCGGTCTGCGTGGCGCTGTGGGGCTACTTCCTGTACCAGGGCGCGGTCGACCCGCTGGGCGGCATCAACACCCTGTGGCCGCTGTTCGGTATCGCCAACCAGATGCTGGCCGCGATCGCGCTGATGCTGGCCACCGTGGTGGTGGTGAAACTCAAGCGCGAGCGCTACGTGTGGGTGCCGGGCATCCCCGCGCTGTGGCTGATCGTGTGCACGCTCACCGCCGGCTACGAGAAGCTGGTCGGCCCGATCAGCTTCACCGCCGCCGCCAACAAGTACGCGGCCGCGATGCAGCAGGGCCAGTTGCTGGCGCCGGCCAAGACCCAGGCCGCGATGCAGCAGATCGTCACCAACAACTACGTGGACATGGTGATGACCGGCCTGTTCATGGCGCTGGTCGTGGTCATGGTGATCTTCTGCCTGCGCGCCGCGATCCGGGGCTGGCAGACCAATCACCCGACCGCGCACGAGGAACCGTACGTGGCGCTGGCCGGCGTGGCCGGCTGAGGACGACGCGATGAATGCGAGCTTCCGTTCCATACGCAAGTGGGCGGTGCAAACCGCCCGCCTGTGCTGCGGCGTGCCCGACTACGACGTCTACGTGCAGCACCTGCGCGAACATCATCCCGAGCGCAAGGTGCCAAGCTACGAGGCGTTCTTTAGAGAACGGCAGGAGGCCCGCTACAAAGGGGGTGGGGGGCGGTGTTGCTGAATGCTGCGGTGTTGCAGATTAGTTGGGAGTCGATCTACCGTCGCGACGAGGAGCAGCCCTGAGGGTGGTCGCGATGGAGTCAGCGCTTGGCTGCGGGCTTGGCTTGAAGCCGACGAGCCTCAGCTGCGCACAGGTTTGGTCCTGACCACGCACGCAACGTTCAAAACCGTCAGCGGCTACCGGCGGAAAGGCCGATCCGCAAAAACTGGAAGGCACCAACGGCCGCGCCGACGTCAAACGAGCTGACGTCGACACGACCGCCGGTATCAGAGCAATGTGGAACTCAGCCGCGGAACTCGTGGCGCCGACGATGCAAGGACTCCAAGCCGAGCAGACCAAGCAGGCCCATCATCAACATCGCCAGGGAGGACGGTTCTGGCACCGACGTGACGGGTGGCGTGATGGTGCCATTTCGGACCTGGAACAGGAACTGTCCCGGCACGCCGTCGTTGGTACCGGCGACCAGCGAGTCCGGCCCGCCGTCGAGCAAGGCGCCGTTGGTGAGCGAACCGGCGAGCTGGGCATAGGTCCCCGCAGGATTGCCCGGCTGGCCAGCGTTATAGCCCGCTGCCGCCGAGGTACCGCCAAGCCCGCTCGAGCCGCCACTGGCGTCTCCGGTTTCCCACTGGATCTGGTCGTAGTTGAAGTAGAAGTCGAAGTCTCCAGCGGCGACATCGGACCGATCGACCATGATCAACTGGAACGTGTTCAGCTTGTCCGTGTGCGCACCGTAATATCCGACGCCCGGCCAAGTGGCGCCAAAAGCGGTACGCCCGGCATAGGTGCCGTTGCCCCAGCTGGTCAGACCACTGCCGGCACCACGCGTGTCGACGTCGGCGAAGAACGGGGCAATGATCGGCTGGCCGCTATAACCGCTGCCGAGCCCGGAGGGCGTGAAGGTGCCTTGGGGGAAGTTGAACGTGATGTAGCCGTTGTTACTCACGTACAGACCCGTGTAGTTGGTGCCGAAGTAGTTGGCAGTGAACGGCAGGGTGACCAGTCCCGAAGCACCGTCGTCGTTGGCGGGAAACGTGTTTGCGTTGAACCCGGACGCCACGGTACCGGCCCTCGCGGCAGGCGCAACAACGATTGCATAGGCAATCGTGGCCAGCATCAGCCAGCTGGTTTTTGAAAGAAACTTGGTGAACATGTCGGCGTTCTCCTTGGTGGATTTCTCTATCCACCAGCCAGAACCATGCCATCGATATAACAAATTAATTCCATTGAGTTTTAGCTTTCACGAGCCCCGTGCACCGCGTCCATTGTGTAAAGTTCTTCGGCGCTAAAACTAGATTCCCGTGAACTTGCCCCGTGCTCCGCGCCGCGGCCAACCCTTCGGCAAAATCCCCAGGATCGATGGTTCCCGACTCCGAGACATCGCTGGTGCCAGTCAGTCCGGCCATTGCTCTCGGCAACTCACCACCCCTGCCCGAGCGTCAAAAAAGGGCGTGGCAGAGCAACAGCGGCAACGAGGTCACCAAGACGCTGGCCACCGTGGTGGTGGTGAAACCGGAACGCGAGCGCTATATGCCGATGTCGTGAATCCCGGCGATCTGGTTGATCGTGTGCACGCTCACCGACGGATAGGCAAAGCTCTGCGGCCGGACCAGCTGCTGGCGCCGGCCAAGTCGGCGGCGGAGATGCAGCGGATCGTCACCAACAACTACGTGGACATGGTGATGACCGGCCTGTTCATGCTGCTGGTCGTGACGATGGTGCTGTTCTGCCTGCGCGCGCTGATCAATGCCTGGCAGACCAACCACCCCACCGCGCACGAAGAACCGTACGTGGCGCTGAGCAGCGTGGCGGGCTGAGGACGACGCGATGAACGCAACCCTGCAGGCCGTACGCAAGTGGGCGGCGCAAACCGCCCGCCTGTGTTGCGGGGTGCCCGACTACGACGTCTACGTGAAGCACCTGCGCGAGCATCATCCGGCGCGCGAGGTGCCCAGCTACGGCGAGTTCTTCCGCGAGCGGCAGGAAGCCCGCTACAAGGGCGGCGGCGGGCGCTGCTGCTGAATGCCCGAAGGCCACGGTCCTTCAGGACCGTGGCGAGAGCGCGGGACCACACTCCACCCAAACACTGCTCAGGGCTTGCGTGCCACGATGATCTGACTGATCGGCATGAACTCGTCCAACTGCTGCTTGAGCCGGCGCCCCTGCGGCATGTCCAGCAGCGCCTGCCAGGCGGCGGTCCAGTGATCGAGCACCGGATGGGCGGGGTCATACAGTTCCACCTGGCAGCCCCAGAACAACGCCCACCAGATCGACCAGAAGAAGCCGTGCTGGGTCTGCTCCACCAGCACCAGGCCGGCCTCGCCGACCCATTGCGCAAACTCGTCGCGACCGACCACCCGCAGCGCGCCACCGGGTTGCTCGCGGTACGCCGGCGGCAGCACCTTTTCCTGCAGTCCTTCCTGCAGCGCGCCAGGCACGCTGAGCAGGTAGAGGGCGCCGGACGCACCGACCCGCACCAGCTCGGCCAGCATTTGGCGCGGATCATCGACGTGCTGCAACACCTCGGTGCAGATCACCCGCGTAGCCATGCCCTCGTCCAGCGGCAAGGGGTTCGCGTCGCTGACCAGCGCCGTGTGCGTGCCGCGGCCTTCGACGCTCAGCCGCGCGCGCACCTCGCGGATCACCTGCGGCTCGCGGTCGATGGCGTAGACGCGGGCGCCGTGGCGCGCGCAGAACACGCTGTTGACGCCGGCGCCGCAGCCGACGTCCACCACCACGTCGTCGCCACCGATCGGCATGCCGCGGAACAGCTCGCCGCTGTCCTCGCGATACCAGCCACCGAGCTTCGCGTCGCGCAGGCCGACGGTCGACGGGCCATGCGGCTCGGCGTCGCCCGAAGCCGCGGCGACGCTGGTGGAGTGCTCGACACGATCGGACATGGCGGGTCTCCGAAACAGGAAAGTGGTCACGTGGGGCGGCAGGCTCGCCACCGGATCCTGCCTCGGGAATCCGGCACGCCCAGCCGAGGCCTCTAGTGTGGCAGCTCGAGGCGGCATGGCGCGTGGAAGAAGCGGGTTCGCGCCGGCTGCAGGCCAGGACGCTGCACGGCCATGCCATTCCACCCGGGCCAGTCGGTGCCGGATCGGCGACAATACGGGCTGTTCCTTCGGCCGCCACCCGATGTCCATTCCCGAATCCACCGACGCTCCCGCGGCGATCACGGCTGGCCCGCCGCATGCCGGCCTGCGCGTCATCGCGGTCTACGAGATCGTCAAGACCGTTTGTCTGGTGCTGGTGGCGATGGCGGCATTCCACCTCGACCGCCAGCAGAACTTCGAGCATCTGGTGCACTGGCTGGAACACCTCTCGCTGGCCGACAGCAACAGCCTGCGCTGGAAGCTGGTCGGCCTGCTGCAGGATTTCGGGCCGAGCCGGTTCGTGGCGGTCGGCATAGTAGCGTTGGGCTACGCCGTGCTGTTCGGCATCGAGGGCACCGGCCTGTGGCTGGGCAAGTACTGGGCCGAGTGGTTCACCGTGATCGCCACCGGCTCGCTGATCCCGCTGGAACTGTACGAGACGCTGCACCACTTCGGCTGGCTGAAGCTGGTTGCGCTGGCCGGCAACGTGGCGATCGTGGTGTACCTGGTGCGCGTCGCGCTGCAAACGCGGGCGACGCGACAGGCGCTGAGGCATCACACTTCGTGATGCACCGCCTCGGCGGGTAGCGCGCCGCGCCGCGGCATCAATTCCACCAGGTACATCGCCGCCAGGATCAGCCCGCCGCCGAGCAGCATGCGCCAGCTCAGCACGTCGCTGCCCAGCAGTACCGCGAACGCGGCGGCGAACACCGGCTCGGTGGTCATCACGATCGCCGCACGGGTGGCCGGCAGGTGCGACTGCGCCCAGGTCTGCATCAGCATCGCGCCGGCGCCGGCAATCAGCGCCATGTACAGCACCGCGAACCAGGCGCTGCGGTCCGGCGGCAGCACCGGCGCGTGCGGCACGATGGCGAGCAGGCAGACCGCGGCGATCGCCACCATCTGCACCGCCGACAGGCCGAACGCCTCGCCCTGCCGCGACCACTGCCCGAGCAACACGATGTGCAGCGCGTACAGCGCGGCCGAGGCGAGCGTGAGCCACACGCCGAGGTCGACCGAGACGCCGTTGAGCGAGAGCAGCGCCAACCCGACGGTGGACAGCCCCACCGCCAGCCACACCATGCCGGCCATGCGCTGGCCGAGCAGCAGCAGCGCCAGGATCGGCGTGAACACCACGTACATGCCGGTGGCGAAACCGCTGACGCTGGGCGCGATCAGCGACAACCCCCAGGTCTGCAGCAACTGGCCGATACCGTAGATCGCACCCAGCACCAGGCCGTGCAGCACTTGCCGCCGGCCAAGCCGCCACACCGGTCGCGCGAACAGCGCCAGCATCGCCGCCGCGGCGATCACGAAGCGCACGGCCAGGAAGTCCGCCACCGGCATGCGCCCCACCACGCCCTTGATCAGCACGAAGGTGGAGCCCCATACCGCGGTCATCGCCAGCAGGCCGAGGGTGGCGAGGATGGAGGTGGTGCGTGCGTTCATGGGGCGGGAAGTGGGCGGAGAGGAATGCGAAGCGAGAGGCAGGCTGCGACGCTACGAGGCGGTTTTGCCTGCTCGATTTTCCTGCTTCCCTTCACTCGCTCCCCGCTTTCCGCCGCAGCAACTGGCCGGGGATCCGCAACAAGAAATGCCCCCAGATGCCCAGCCACACCACGCCGGCGGTCAGCGGATTGCTTGCGGCCGGGTCGTGCTTGCGGAACCAGCGCCACATGCCGCGGTGCTTGTGGCGGCTGACGAACACCGGCCGGTGCCGGCTGGAGCTGCCCTTGCCATGCAGGACGCGCACATCGCCGGCCAGCAGCACCTGGTAGCCGAGATTGCGCACGCGGCGGCACAGGTCCAGATCCTCGCAATGCAGGAAATAATCCTCGTCGAAACCGCCGAGGCGCTGGAACATCGCGCGCGGCATCAGCATCACCGCACCCGATATCGCCTCGGCCTCGATCACCTCGGCCGGAATCTCCCGCTCGATGTTGACCTTTTCGCCGGCACGGCCGAACAGGCTGTTGAGCGCACGCTGCAGCAGGGGATCGCGACGCCACGACGCCGGATCGGGCCGGCCGTCGGCATCGCACACCACCGCGCCGATCAGGCCCGCCCTAGGCTGCCCGGAAAGCAGGTCCAGCAAGCGCTGCAGGTCGCCCTGCGGCAGCAGGCAGTCGGGGTTGAGGATCAGCAGCGCCTGGCCGTGCGCCTGTTTCGCGGCGAGGTTCGCCGCCGGGCCGAAGCCCAGGTTGCGGTAGTTGTAGATCACCTGGAAGCGGGTGTCGCGCGCATGCGCGCGCTCGATCGCCTCGGGCACGCCGTCGTGCGAATCGTTGTCGACCAGAATCAGCTCCAGCGGCAGCGTGCTGGCCAGCACGCTGCGCACGCATTCGCGCAGGCTCGGGCCGCTGTCGGCGGATACCACGATCACGCTGAGCGCCAGCGCGAACGGTGATCGATGGGAAGCGGGCATGCTCACGGGGCAAGTATGCGCGGAGACGCGCGAAGGGAGAACCGTCCGCGACAGCGCCGCACGGGATTCGTGGCCCGCAGCTTCACGCTTCCTCCACATCGTCGTCGCCGAGCACCGCCGACAGCGCCAGCGGCATGTCGTCGTCGCGGCGGACCAGCCACGGCTGCCCGCGATACCAGCCACCCAGGCGCCAGCCGCGCAGGCGGTGCTGCCGCCCGCGCAGCCGATCCCACAGCAGCACTCCGCGGCCGTTGCGCAGGTGCGCGGCAAACCAGCGGCCACCGGGACTGAAGGCCGCCGGCGCGCCGGCGCCGTCGATGCACCCGCCGCTCTCGAACAGGTACCCGCCATCGCGGTAAGCCACGCGACCGCCCAGCGGATCGAGCAGGCCATCCGCGGCGACCTGCCAGGCCGGCGGTTGCAGCTCGATGATCTCCGCCGCCGGGCCGATCGGCGCCATCGCCAGTTCGGGCCACTCGGCGGAAGGCGCCGCCGCCGGCGCGCGGCGCTGCCCGCGGTCGAGCCACGCGTCCAGGCCGGCCAGCAGCGTGTAGCCGGCCAACGCACCCAGCAAGGCCGCGCCCCAGGCGAACGCGTCGCCGCCCAGCGCCCGTTGCAGCGCGAACAGCACGCCGGGCAGGCCCCAGCGCAAGGCGCACCGGATCAACGCGATATGCTCGTCGGCCAACCGGTGCTGCAGCAGGGTCACCACGGCCGTCAGCGCCAGCAGCAGCGGCAGGCCGAGCCACCATGGCAGCAACGCCAGCAGGGCCAGCCAGGCCGAACGCGCCAGCACGCCACGCCACGCCGGCCAGCGGCGCCGGGCCATCGCTCAGCGCCTCGCGCAGCGGTGGGCGCTCAGCCGCACCACACGCGGGCGTTGCGGAACATGCGCAGCCACGGTGAATCCTCGCCCCACTGTTCCGGATGCCAGCTCAGCTGCACGCTGCGGAACACGCGCTCGGGGTGCGGCATCATGATCGTCACGCGGCCGTCGGCGGCGGCAAAGCCGGCCAGGCCGCCGGGCGAGCCGTTGGTGTTGAGCGGGAAGTTCTCGGTCGGCTTGCCGCGGTTGTCGACGAAGCGCACCGCGCCATTCGACTTCGACGGGCTGCACGCGTGCGGGAAACTGACCCGGCCCTCGCCGTGCGCCACCGCCACCGGGATCCGCGAGCCGGCCATGCCCTTGAAGAACAGGCTCGGCGTGTCGAGGATCTCCAGCGTCGCCAGGCGCGCCTCGTACTGTTCGGACGCGTTGCGCAGGAACTTCGGCCAGTGCTGCGCGCCGGGGATGATCTCCTTCAGCTGCGCCAGCATCTGGCAGCCGTTGCATACGCCGAGCGCGAATTTCGTCGGGTCGGCGAAGAACGCGCTGAACTCGGCGCGCAGGTAGTCGTTGTACAGGATCGAGGTGGCCCAGCCGCGGCCGGCGCCGAGCACGTCGCCGTAGGAGAAACCGCCGCAGGCGGCGAAGCCGCGGAAATCGGCCAGCTTCACGCGGCCGCTGGCCAGATCGGACATGTGCACGTCCACCGCCTCGAAGCCGGCGCGGCTGAACGCGGCCGCCATCTCGACCTGGCCGTTGACGCCCTGCTCACGCAGGATCGCGACGCGCGGGCGCGGGCCCGTGCCGATGAACGGCGCGGCGACGTCCTGCACCGGGTCGAAGCTGAGCTTCGGCGTGATGCCCGGATCGGCGTCGTCGAGCCGCCACTGCGACTCCGCGTCGGCGCTGAGCGGGTTGTCGCGCAGGCGCTGCATCGCGTGGCTGGTCTCGTTCCACGCCTTGAACAGCGTGCTCCAGTGCCACTTGAACAGGGTCTCGCCGCCGAGGAACAGCTTGATCCCCAGCTTCTCCTTCGGCCGGCCGATGCGGTGGCTGATGCCGGCCAGCTCGTGCCTGATCAGCAGCGCTTCGAACGCCTCGCGGTTCGCCTCGGCCACCTGCACCACCGCGCCGAGTTCCTCGTTGAACAGCGCGCGCAAGGTGGCCTCGGCCCAGCCGTCCAGATGGATCTCCAGGCCGCAGTGGCCGGCGAACGCCATCTCCAGCAAGGTGGTGATGACGCCACCGTCGGAGCGGTCGTGGTAGGCCAGCAGCAGGCCGCTCGCGTTCGCCTCCTGGATCAGTTCGAACAGCGCCTTCAGCCGTTTCGCGTCGTCCAGGTTCGGCGGCACGCCGCCGCCGCGGTTGAACACCTGGGTCAGCGCCGAGCCGCCGAGGCGGTCGCGCCCTGCTCCCAGGTCGATCAGCCACAACGCAGTGGCGCCGCGATCGAGCCTGAGCTGCGGGGTGAGCGTGCGGCGCGCGTCAGTGACCCGGGCGAAACCGGTGACCACCAGCGACACCGGCGACACCGTGCGCTGCGCGGTGCCGCCGTCCTGCCACACCGTCTGCATCGACAGCGAGTCCTTGCCGACCGGGATCGAGATCGCCAACTCCGGGCACAATTCCATGCCGATCGCCTTGACCGCATCGAACAGCGCGGCGTCCTCGCCCGGGTGGTTGACCGCGGCCATCCAGTTCGCCGACAGGCGGATCTCGCCGAGACTGGCGATCGGTGCGGCGGCCAGGTTGGTGATCGCCTCGCCCACCGTCAGTCGCGCCGCGTCGGCGCTGGAGAGCAGCGCCACCGGCGCGCGCTCGGCCATCGCCATCGCCTCGCCGGCATAACCGTCGAAATCGGCAAGGGTCACCGCGCAATCGGCCACCGGCACCTGCCACGGGCCGACCATCGGGTCGCGCGCGTTCAGGCCGCCGACGGTGCGGTCGCCGATGGTGATCAGGAAACTCTTGCTGCCCACGGTGGGCAGCCGCAGCACGCGCAGCAGCGCCTCGTCCATGCCGATGCCGGTGAGGTCCGGCACCAGGTCGACGCGCGGCTTGAGCCGCGTGGCATCGCGGTGCATCCGCGGCGGCTTGCCGAACAGCACGTCCATCGGCAGGTCGATCACGGTCAGTCCGCGGCGCGGGTCGGTCAGTACCAGCTGGCGCTCGGCCGTGGCGTCGCCGACTACCGCATACGGACAGCGCTCGCGCACGCACATCGCCTCGAACTCGGCCAGGTTTTCCGGGCCAATCGCCAGCACGTAGCGTTCCTGCGATTCGTTGCTCCACACCTGCATCGGCGACAGCGACGGGTCATCGCAAGGGATCTTCGACAGGTCGATCACGCCGCCGACGCCGGCGTCGTTGAGCAGTTCGGGGATGGCGTTGGACAGGCCGCCGGCGCCGACATCGTGCACGCTGACGATCGGGTTGTGCTCGCCGCGCGCCCAGCAGGCGTCGATCACTTCCTGGCAGCGCCGCTCCATCTCGGCGTTGTCGCGCTGCACCGAGGCGAAGTCCAGCTCCGCGCTCGACGCGCCGCCGGCCACCGACGAGGCCGCACCGCCGCCCAGCCCGATCAGCATCGCCGGGCCACCCAGCACGATCACCTTGTGGCCCGGCTGCACCGCGTGCTTCAGCACGTGGCCGGGGCGCAGGTTGGCCAGCCCGCCGGCCAGCATGATCGGCTTGTCGTAGCCGCGGCGCAGGCCAGGTTCGGCGGTCTCGTGCTCGTAGCTGCGGAAATAGCCGCCCAGGCAGGCACGGCCGAATTCGTTGTTGAACGCGGCGGCGCCGAGCGGGCCGTCGCGCATGATCTCGAACGCGCTGGCCATCCGCGGCGGCAGCGGGCGATCCACTTCCCACGGCCGCGGCAGGCCGGGGATGCGCAGGTCGGACACCGAGAAACCGGTGAGCCCGGCCTTCGGCTTGCCGCCGCGGCCGGTCGCGCCCTCGTCGCGGATCTCGCCGCCGGCGCCGGTGGCCGCACCGGGCCACGGCGCGATCGCGGTGGGGTGGTTGTGCGTCTCCACCTTGATCGCGTAGTCGATGCGCTCCTCGTGGGCGCGCCACACGCCATCGGCCGGGTCGGCGAAGAAGCGCCGGCCGGCGCTGCCCTCGATCACCGCCGCGTTGTCCGAATAAGCGGACAGCGTATGCGCGGGCGAACGCTGGTGGGTGTGCTTGATCATGCCGAACAGGCTCTTGTCCTGCTCGGTGCCGTCGACCGTCCAACTGGCGTTGAACACCTTGTGCCGGCAATGCTCGGAGTTCGCCTGGGCGAACATGAACAGCTCGGCGTCGGTGGGATCGCGGCCGAGTTCGGCGTAACGCTCGACCAGGTACTCGATCTCGTCGTCGGCCAGCGCCAGGCCCAGCCGCCGGTTCGCTGCGGCCAGCGCGGCCTGCGGCTCGGCGCCCAGCGCCACGTGCACCAGGTCGCCGGGCGTGCCGCCAAGGAACAAGCCTTGCGCGTCCTCGATCCGCTGCAGCACCGACTGCGTCATCGCGTCATGCAGCACCGCCATGATCGCCGCATGGTCCGGCGCCTCCGCCGCCGGCAACCCGGCCACCTGCCAGGCCAGGCCGCGTTCCACGCGGCGCACGTCGAAACCGGCGCCATGCAGGATGTCGGTGGCCTTGCTCGACCACGGCGAGATCGTGCCCAGCCGCGGCACCACCCACAGCGTGGCGGGCTCGGGCCGCGCGTCCTTCGCCTCCAGCACGGCCAGCAGCCGCTGGCGCAACTCGCCCTCCGGCGCCGTGGCGGCGTCGACGAAATAGACGAACCACGACGCCTGCACGCGCACGCCGCGATGCAGGGCATCCAGGCGGGCATTGAGGCGTTCGAGGCGGAACGGCGAGAGGGCGCTCTGCCCGTCGAGTGCGATCATGCGGGGAACGGCGCTATGCGAGGGAAACGCCTATTCTAACCCATGCTGCAATACGGCATTAAGCCAGCTGCCCCGGCCTTGCGCGGCAGGGCACGGCGGCCTCAGCCGCCCTGCTTCAGCGCCTGCAGCAGCTGTTCCGGAGTCACATAGCCGCCCAGCACGCGGCCGTCCGGGCCGTAGATCGACGGGGTGCCGTTGACGCCCAGCTTCACGCCCAGGTTGAACTGGTCCTTGACCGGGTTGGTGCAGGTCGCCGGCGCCGGCGCACGGCCTTCCTTCGCGGCGGTGAAGGCGGCCTTGCGGTCTTTCGCGCACCACACCGAGACCATCTCGGTGTAGGTCGGCGTGGGCCGCCCGGCGGTGGTCACCACGCCTTCGCGCGGCCACGCCAGGTATTCCACCGCGATGCCTTCCTTGTTGAACGCGGCCACATGCTCGTGCAGCGCGCGGCAGAAGCCGCAGTTGACGTCGGTGAACACGCTGATCGTGTACTTCGGATTCGGCGGCGCGAACACGATGCGCTCGGACGCCGGCACCTTGGCCAGCTCGGCCTTGCGGAAGCGCGCCCAGGCGTCGTCGCCGAGGTTGCGCTTGCTCTGCAGGTCGAGCACGTCGCCGTGCATCGCATACTTGCCGTCGGTGCTGACGTAGAGCATCTGGCCGGCGGCGATCACCTGGTAGAAACCCGGCATCGGCGCCGGCTCGATCGAGTCGACCTCGACGTTCGCCGCCAGGCTCTTGATCGCCTGCCGCACCATCTGCTGCGCCGCCGGCGTCACCGCCGGGCCGGCGACCGGCGCCGCATCGTTTTCGGCGGCACACGCGCTCAGGGAAAGCCCGCCGATGCACAGCGCCAGCAACAGTTTCTTCAACATCACCAACCTCGTTCGATCCGTGGCCGGCGCGTTCACCGGCGGCAGAGGCGCATTCTCGCACAGGCAGCTGAACCCCATTCGGTGCACGATGCCGCAGAAACCGGCGACCGACGCCCCGGGTCGATGCTAGATTTCCGCAGCACCGCTGCCCGAAACGGACCGGCAGAACAGCGCGGTCGCGCGCGGCCTTTCCCGACAACCTGAATCGCCCGGCAGAATCCTCGTGATCATTTGCGCCCCCAACGTGCTGACCGCCGAAGAGCTCGGCACGATACGCAGCGAACTCCAGGGCGCCACGTTCGTCGACGGCGCCAGTACGGCCGGCTGGTCGGCACGCGAGGTCAAGAAAAACCTGCAGGTCGACATCGACACCGAAAGCCAGGCCCGGCTGCGGGAGATCGTGCGCAGTGCCTTCCTGCGCAACGCCATGCTGCAGGCGTCGATGCTGCCGTCCGCGATGACGCAGGTCCTGTTCAACCGCTACGACGTCGGCATGCAATACGGCCGGCACGTCGATGCCCCGGTGATGGGCGGCCTGGGCGGCGCGGTGCGCACCGACGTGGCGATCACGGTTTTCCTGTCCGACCCCACGAGCTACACCGGCGGCGACCTGGTGGTGGATACCAACGGCGTGGAATACGGCTTCAAGCTGGATGCCGGCTCCGCCATCGCCTACCCGGCCAACTCCCTGCACCACGTCACCCCGGTCACCCAGGGCACGCGCCATGCCGCCATCATCTGGGTGCAGAGCCAGGTACGCGACGCCGCCAGGCGCGAACTGCTGTGGGACCTGGACAACGCCAAGCGGCAGGTCTTCGGGCGCGAAGGCAAAAGCGCCACCTTCGACGCCATCAGCAAGTCGCACGCGAACCTGCTGCGGATGTGGGCGGAGGTGTAAGACGCTGATGCGCCGCCACACTCCCCGGCCCAATCAGTATCAAGGGGCATGGCGTGATTCGCTGAATTCCATCACCCCCGCGGATGGTGCTGCGCATGCAGCCGCTTCAGGCCTTCCTTCGCCACCAGGGTGTAGATCTGGGTGGTGCTGAGCGAGCTGTGGCCGAGCAGCATCTGCAGCGCGCGCAGGTCGGCGCCGTGGTTCAGCAGGTGGGTGGCGAAGGAGTGGCGCAGCACGTGCGGCGAGATGCGTTTCGGGTTGATGCCGACCTTCAGCGCGTAGCGCTTCACCAGGGTCCAGAACATCTGCCGGGTCATGCCTTCGCCGCGCTGGCTGAGGAACAGCGCCGACGGCTGGCGGCCTTTCGCCAGCGCCGGCCGCGCGTCGGCCAGGTACGTGCCGATGCGCGCCAGCGCTTCCTCGCCGACCGGCACCAGCCGGTCCTTGCCGCCCTTGCCGGTGACCCGCAGCACGCCCTGGCGCGGGTTCAGCGCGGCCAGCGGCAGCTCCACCAGCTCGGACACGCGCAGGCCGGAGGCGTACATCAGCTCCAGCATCGCGCGATCGCGCAGGCCCAGCGTGGTGCCGGTGTCGGGCGCGCCGAGCAGGCCCTCGATCTCGCGTTCGGCCAGTGCCTTGGGCAGGCTGCGCGGCAGCTTCGGACGCTCGATCAACAGGGTGGGATCGGCGAAGCCCGGCTCGCTGCGGGCGAGGAACGCGTAGTAGCGGCGGAATGCCGACTGCCGCCGCGCGATCGAGCGCACCGCTGCCGGCTGCGCGCCGTGGTAGGCGGAAATGTCCTCGCGCCGCGCGCTGCGCAGGTCGCGCCCGCGTGCGGCGAGCCAGCCGGCCAGTGCGGCCAGGTCACGCCGGTAGGCCTCCAGCGTGCGGTCGGCCAGGCCGTCCTCCGACCACACCCGCTCCACGAACGCGGCGATGCTGCGCTGGTCGGCTTCGGCGATACTGGCGCGGCTCTCTTCCTTCTTCATGCGCCCGCATGCTGGCCATTGCGCGCGCTCTACGCAAGCGACCGACCCACGATGCCGCCTGACCTCATCACTACCGACACTCCCTGTCCGCTGTGGCGCCGCCTGCTGGCGCTGGTCTACGACCTGCTGATCGTGCTGGCGATCGTGATGGTGGTGGGCCTGCTGTGCCAGCTGGCCACCGGCGGCCAGCTGATCCGCACCGGCGCGACGGCGGTGGTGCCGGTGTGGTACCAGGCCCTGCAGGGCGCGGTGGTGGCGGCGTACTTCGTCAGCTCGTGGCGGCGTGGCGGGCAGACGTTGGGCATGCGGCCGTGGCGCATCCGGCTCACCCGCGGGGACGGCGGCACGCCGACGCTGCAGCAGGCGCTGATCCGCGTGCTGGTGGCGGCCGCGCCGCTGGTCCTGCTGCTGCTCGAACCGGTGATCGGACTGCGCGCGACGCTGTGGACATGGCTGCTGGTGTGGGCCGGCTGGTTCGCCGTGGCCGCGTTCGACCCGCGCCGGCGCGCGTTGCACGACATTGCCGCCGGCACCGAGATCCGCCTGCTGGGCTGAGCTTCACGCTTCGCTCAGCACCTGCGCGATTCAATCCGCCGATGCCCGTGCCGCGTCCCGCCGAAAGCCGCAGCAACGCCGACCTGATCCGCGCCAACCGCGGCTTCTACGAATCGCTGTGGGCCGGAGCGCAGCTGATCGCACCGGAACGCTTCAACACCTGGCCGCTGCTGCACGAACTGGCCGACGCCGCGCCGCGCCGGCTGGAAGTGGCGCCGGGCCTGCGCCCGCGGCTGCCGCTGCGCGGTACCTGTTTCGTCGACCTCAGCCGTGCCGCGCTGCGGCGCCTGCAGGCCAGCGGTGCCAACGCGGTACACGGCATGATCGGCGCCCTGCCGTGCGCCGACGCCAGCTTCGACCTGGTCTGCGCGCTCGACATCCTCGAACACGTCGCCGACGACGACGGCGCGCTGGCCGAACTGGCCCGCGTGGCCGCGCCGGGCGCCAGCGTGCTGCTGTCGGTGCCGCTGCACCCGGCGGCCTGGACCGCGTTCGACGACTTTGTCGGCCACTGCCGCCGCTACGAACCGCAGCGGATCGTGGCGCTGCTTGCGCGGCACGGCTTCAGCATCGAACACAGTGCGGTGTACGGCATGCAGCCGACGTCCCCGCGCCTGCTCAGCCTTGGCCAGTGGTATCTCACCCACCGGCGCGAGCGCGCGATGTGGTGGTACAACCGGGTGTTCATGCCGCTTGGCCTGCGCTTCCAGAAGCCGCTGCAATGGCGCGCCCGACTCGGCGACACCGCCGGGGTCGACGAACTGCTGCTGCGCTGCCGTTACCAGCCGGTTTCGGCGCCAAGTCACTGATCGGACTGGCAAGCCGCGACTGCGGCATTGCAACACGGGCGGGACAAACGGCGTTAAGATGGCATCTTTCGCTCGCGGCCGCCCCTCCGATGCTCTATCAGATCCACGAATGGCAACGCGCGTTCCTCGGCCCGCTGAGCCATTTCGCGCAAGCCGGCGCGCGCATGCTCAACGACACCAGCAACCCGTTCGCACAGATGCCCGGCGCGCAGCGGATGGCCGCCGGCTACGAGTTGGTCCATCGCCTCGGCAAGGATTACGAGAAGCCCGCTTTCGGCATCCACACCGCCACCGCGCACGAGCACGAGATCGCGGTGATCGAGCGGGTCGCGCTGGACATGCCGTTCTGCCAGCTGAAGCGCTTCAAGCGCTTCAGCGACGACCCGTCCACCATCGAGAAGATGAAGAACGATCCGGTGGTGCTGGTCGTGGCGCCGCTGTCCGGCCACCACGCCACGCTGCTGCGCGACACCGTGCGCACGCTGCTGCGCGACCACAAGGTCTACGTCACCGACTGGGTCGACGCGCGCATGGTGCCGGCCGCGGCCGGCACGTTCGGACTGGACGACTACATTGCCTATGTCGAGGCGTTCATCCGCCACATCGGCGCGTCCACGCTGCACGTGATCTCGGTCTGCCAGCCGACCGTGCCGGTGCTGGCGGCGGTGTCGCTGATGGCCGCACGCGGCGAAGCCACCCCGCGCAGCATGACCATGATGGGCGGCCCGATCGACCCGCGCTGCAGCCCCACCAGCGTCAACAACCTGGCCACCCACCAGCCGCTGTCCTGGTTCAAGGGCAACGTGATCCACACCGTGCCGCCGAATTACCCCGGCCACGGCCGCGAGGTCTATCCGGGCTTCCTGCAGCACGCCGGGTTCATCGCGATGAACCCGGGGCGCCACCTCAATTCGCACTGGGATTTCTACCAGGACCTGTTGCGCGGCGACCTCGACGACGCCGAATCGCACCGCAAGTTCTACGACGAGTACAACGCCGTGCTGGACATGCCGGCCAAGTTCTACCTCGACACGATCGACAAGGTGTTCCAGCAATTCCTGCTGCCGCGCGGCCTGTGGGACGTGGCCGGCGAGCGGGTGAACCCCGCCGCGATCACGCGCAGCGCCCTGCTCACCATCGAGGGCGAACTGGACGACATCTCCGGCCTCGGCCAGACCGAAGCGGCGCACGACCTGTGCAGCAACATCCCCGCGAAACGCCGCGCACACAAGGTGATCGAAGGCGCCGGCCACTACGGCATCTTCAGCGGCCGCCGCTGGCGCGAAACGGTCTACCCGCAGGTACGCGACTTCATCCGCAAGTTCGACCAAGCCGCCAGCTAGGCGCCCGCAGGTTGCCCGCAAGCTTTGCGCCCGCGGGGGCTCGCCCACGCCCGGTCGGTCAGCGCAGCCTTCAATCCGAAATCGCCAGCACGCACTCGTCCGCGCCATAGCTGCGGCAGCAGACAGAGAAGATCGACAAGCTGCCCGGCGCGATCGCCGGCCCGAGCAGCCCCTCCAGAAAGCCGCTGAAGAAGGCGCAGCCGGAGTGGCCTTCCGTGCATAGCGGGCTGGCGTGGATGTGCAACTGGTCGCCCTGCTGATCGACCTCGACCAGCGCACGCAGCGCGGGGGTGCCGATGTGCTCGATGGCCGCGCGCAAGTCCCGCCCGACGTCCAGCGCGTACTCGCGCTCGAACAGCCACGCGCCCGTGCGCTGCCCCGCCAGCATGAGCGAGGATTCGCGCGCGCCGTCGGCAACCGCCTGCGCCAAAGCCAGCAAGCACGGCACGATCCGCGGATATTCCGACGGCAGCTCATGCAGCGCCCGCGCGACCGCCGCCTCGTCCGCCGGCAGCGGCACCAGTTCGACGAAGGGCGTCGCGGCCACGCGCGGCGGGACCGACGTCGGCAACATGGGCAGGATGAACTCGAACGCCGACTCGTCCGCCACGATCGATGCCGGAGTGGGTGCCGGTGCGGGTACGAGCGGCGGAGCCGGTGCAGGCCTCGTTTGCGGCCGGGTGGCCGCCTCGGTCATCGCGACCGGCGCCGCGGCCATACCCGCCATGCCGGCACGATGGGCCATGGCGGCAGCGGGAGCGGGAGCCGGTGCGGGCGCGGGAGCAGGCACCGCAGGCGCGGCGACCGGCGCGCCTTTCGACGCGGGAGCCGTCGCCGGGGGGCGGGCAACGGGCGGAACCGTGCGTGCCGGTTCCATCGGTTCGCGCGATGCCGCGAAATGTGCCCGCGTTTCGCCTTCGACGAAGGGAAACGTCTTCACGCTGATGAAGCGCTCGCAGGCGTCCAGCGCTGCCTCGAGCGCCCGCTGCTTGCGCGACGGCCCCTGCACCACCATGGTCAGCAGGATGCCGTGGTGATCCTGCACGAGGCGTTGCCGTTGCAGGCTGAAGCCGCCGGCCAGGACCAGCCGGCCAACCTCTACCAGCAGGCCCTCGCGGCGTGCCGCGAGGCCCTGGATTTCCAGCTCGATCATCATGCCCCCTGCATGCGATGCCGGTGATGTGTGTCGTGCCGCATGCTACGTCAGCCGCTGCGGTAAAACCCGGACGCACGGCCGGAAATTGCGCTTGCACGGGACGGCGCCTTGTGGTGCATGCGGACGGCCAACGAAAAGCCCCGCCGCAGCGTAATGCCAGTCAGTTAAGGTATTGACGAAGCCGGAACGACCCAAGAGGCTCATGGTTTTCCATGAGCCTCTTGCTTTGATCTCAGCCCTGCAAGCCAACTTTGATGCGGTAGGCGATCTGTCTCCCGCCGCGTTTGATCGTTTCAGCCAGCTCATTCCGGCCGCCTGGATCGAGCAAGCATTGCAAGCGACTGGCACGACGTCACTGCGCCGTCGACGTCTGCCGGCCGAGCGATTGATCTGGCTGGTCATCGGCTTAGCGCTGTTTCGCAACGAACC
>NZ_AXBJ01000020.1:0-74321 GCF_000473345.1 Rhodanobacter sp. OR87 | reverse complement strand
TGGTATGCGCCGGACGAAGACGAGGCCCATCGCCGCTGGAACGAGTGGTATCGCCTTGCCCTGGATAGCCAGCTGCCACCCCTGGTCGCCTTCGCCAAACGCTTGGCGCCGTACATCGATGGCATCGTCGCCAGTGCCCTTTACCGGCTCAACACCAGCGTCTTGGAAGGCATGAACAATCGCATCAAGGTCATCAAGCGAATGGCCTATGGCTACCGCGACTCCGCTTACTTCTTCCTCAAAATCAAGGCCGCCTTTCCCGGTAAGGCGCGATGAACCTTTTTTTTGGACGCGGGCAAGGCCGCCGGACTCATCCTGCCGGATCGGCCCGATGCACAGCCAGACCATGCGTACTGAAGGTTGCACGCAGCGCACGACCGGCATCGTGCTCGACCACCAGATGCTGCACTTCGCCGATACCCGCCACCTGGTGCGTCGCCACGGTACCGAGCTTATCGCTGGTGGCGACCACCACGGTCTCGCCGCTGGCCTCGACCATCGCCCGTTTCAGCAGCGACTCCTCGCTGTCGAAACCCCACAGGCCGGTGCCCGCGTCGATGGCGCAGGCGCCGGGGAAACACAGGTCGGCGCGCACGCGCTGCAGTTCCTTGAGGGTCTGCGCACCCACCGCACCGCCGATGTGCGGGTCGATGCGGCCGCCCAGCAGCAGGATCTCGAAGCCTTCGCGCTCGATCAGCACCAGCGCGATGTCCGGCGCGTTGGTGACCACGGTCAGCCCCATCCGTTCGGGCAACGCCGAGGCGATCGCGGCATTGGTGGAGCCGGCGTCGACCAGCAGCACCTGCCCTTCGCGCACCAGGCTCGCCGCCTTGCGCGCCAGCGCCAGCTTGCGGCCGACCTGCTCGCCGCGCCGCTGCTGCAGCGGCGCGACCGCCGCCGACAGCGGCAGCGCGCCGCCGTAGACGCGTCGGCACAATCCCTGCGCGGCCAGTTCGCGCAGGTCGCGGCGGATCGAATCCTCCGACGCCGCGAACTCTACCGCCAGCTCCGCCGCCACCACCCGCCCGCGACTGCGCAAGCGCTGCAGGATCTCGTGCTGGCGCTCCTGCGGCAGCAGCTCGCCAGGCAGGGGCGGCTTAGCCATGCGCCGCCTCCAGCAGGCCTGTACGGCACAGCTCGGCGCGCAGGGTGGCAGGATCGCGGAAGTGCAGCGCATGCAAGCCCAGCCGTGCCGCGGCTTCGACGTTGCGCGGCGCGTCGTCGATGTACACCGTGCGCGCGGCCTCCAGGCCATGGCGCGACAGCAACAGGCGGAAGATCGCCGGATCGGGCTTGATCAGCCGCTCCTCGCCCGACACCATGATGCCGCGAAAGGCCGCCATGAATCCGTAGCGTTGCCGCGCCAGCGGAAAAGTTTCCTGCGACCAGTTGGTCAGCGCGTACAGCGGCACGCCGCGTGCGCGCAGTTCGTCGAGGATGGCCACGCTGCCCTCGATCGGCCCGCGCAGCATCTCGTCCCAGCGTTCGCGGTAGGCGGCGATCAGCCCGGCATGCTGCGGGTGCTGCGCGCTGAGCCCGGCAATGGCCTCGCGCCAGGGTCGCCCCGCATCCTGCCGCTCGTTCCAGTGCGCGGTGCAGACCTCGGCCAGAAAACGCTCCATCGCCGCCTCGTCGTCGAACAGCCGGCGATACAGATGACGCGGGTTCCAGTCCAGCAGCACGCCGCCGAGGTCGAACACCACGGTGTCGAAGCGCGGCGCACTCACGACCGCACCAGCCTTGCCGAGGCGGCGGTCAGCAACAGCAACCCGGCCACCGCCGCCAGCGCCACCGGCAGGCTGCTGGCCTGGGCCAGGAAACCGATCAGCGCCGGGCCGCTGAGCAGGCCGGCGTAACCCAGCGCGGTCACCGTGGCGATGGCGATGCCGGGCGAGGTGCCCGGCAGCCGACCGGCCGCGCCGAACATCACCGGCACGATATTGGCCGCGCCCAGCCCGACCAGCACGAAGCCGATCGGCGCCGCCGGCGGCCACGCCAGCATCGACGCCAGCAGGAAGCCTGCCGCCGCGGTGCAAGCACCCAGGCGCACGGTCAGCACCGGGCCGAAGCGCGCCACGATCCGGTCGCCGCCAAGCCGCCCGATGGCCATCGCCACCGAAAAGGCGGCATAACCGATGCCGGCGGAAGCCACCGAGAAGCCGCGGAAGTCGCGCAGGAACACCGCGCTCCAGTCCAGCATCGAACCCTCGGCCAGGAAACTGATGAAACACAGCAAGCCCAGCGCCAGCACGATGCCGCGCGGCATGCCGAACGCCGCGCGTTCACCGGCAGCGTCGACGTGCTCGATCAGGCGCGGCCACTGCGTCACCAGCACGACCGCCAGCAGCGCGGCCATCGCCACGGCGGCGGCGGTCAACGGCATGCCCAGCGCCAGCAGCAGGCTCATGCCCGCCGCTCCGCTCAAGCCGCCGATGCTGAACAGCCCGTGGAAGCCCGACATCAGCGGACGGCCATCGCGCCGCTCCACCTCCACCGCATGCGCGTTCATCGCCACGTCCACCGCACCCAGCGCCGCGCCGAAATACAACAGGGCGAGCGCCAGCGTGGCCACGCCCGGCGCGAGCGCCAGCAGCGGTAGCGCCAGGCATAGCAGCAAGCCGCCGACGCCGATCACTCGGCGACTGCCGAAGCGATGGGTGAGCCAGCCGACCAGCGGCATCGACAGCATCGAGCCGCCGCCGAAAGCCAGAAGCAGCATGCCGAGACCGGCCTCGTCGAGGCCGAGCCGCGCCTTCGCGTACGGCACCATCGGCGCCCACGCGGCCATGCCGATGCCGGAGACCAGGAAGACCAGGCGGGTGGCGCGGATGGCCGATGCCAGCCCGTTCCGCACGTCTGCCGTCAGGGGAATGCTGCTTGTCTGCACGCTTACTCCACTTCCACAAACACGCATAAATGTACACAAATGCGTATAAACACGTAATCGAACGGATCGTCGCAGCGCACCGCCAAACAAGCCCGGATCGCGCCGGAAGCCCCGCCCACGGCCGGTGCGGCCGGGCGGCCATGGCATAATGCGCAGTCATCACCGGAATACGCCCCATGAGTCGCCGCCTGCTCGTCACCAACGCCCTGCCCTACGCCAACGGCCCGCTGCACATGGGCCATCTGCTGGGCTACATCCAGGCCGACATTTGGGTGCGCGCACAACGGATGAGCGGCCACAAGGTGGCCTACGTCTGCGCCGACGACGCGCACGGCACGCCGATCATGCTGGCTGCGAAAAAGGCCGGCATGACGCCGGAGGCGTTCATCGCCGGCATCCGCGAGGGCCACGAAGCGGATTTCGCCGCGTTCGGCGTGGCGTTCGACCAGTACCACACCACCCATTCGGAAGAGAACCGCGAGCTGTCGACGCTGATCTACACGCGCCTGCGCGACGCCGGCTACATCGCCAGGCGCGAGATCCAGCAGTTGTTCGACCCGGAAAAGCAGATGTTCCTGCCGGACCGCTACATCAAGGGCACCTGCCCGAACTGCGGCACGCCGGACCAGTACGGCGACAACTGCGAGCACTGCGGCGCCACCTACGCGCCGACCGACCTGATCAACCCGACCTCGGTGATGTCCGGCGCCACGCCGGTGCTGCGCGACTCGGAGCACTACTTCTTCGAACTGGGCAAGTTCGAGGGCCTGTTGCGCGACTGGTTCGCCGGCAAATTCACCCACGGCAAGCCGGTGGCGAACAGCGGCGTGGCGGCGAAGCTGCGCGAATGGCTGGACGGCGGCCTGAAGGACTGGGACATCTCGCGCGACGCACCCTACTTCGGCTTCCCGATCCCCGACGCGCCGGGCAAGTTCTTCTACGTGTGGCTGGACGCGCCGGTCGGCTACCTGGCCAGCTTCAAGGCACTGTGCGACCGCACGCGACTGAAGTTCGACGAGTTCCTCGCTGCCGACAGCAGCGCCGAGCTGCATCACTTCATCGGCAAGGACATCATCAACTTCCACGGCCTGTTCTGGCCGGCGATGCTGCACGGCGCCGGCTTCCGCACGCCGACCGCGCTGCACGTCAACGGCTATCTCACGGTGAACGGCGCGAAGATGTCCAAGTCGCGCGGCACCTTCATCCAGGCGCGCACCTACCTGGACGCCGGCCTGCATCCGGGATTCCTGCGCTATTACTTCGCCAGCATGCTCAGCGACGCGCCGGTCGATGTGGATCTGGACCTGAAGGCGTTCGAGGAACGCGTCAACTCGCACCTGGTCGGCAAGTGGGTGAACATCGCCAGCCGCACCGCCGGCTTCGTGCACAAGCATTTCGGCGGCCGCCTGGCGCCGCAGTTCAGCGCGGAGGAAACCGCGCTGTGGAACACCCTGCTGGAACACTACGACGGCATCGCCGCGCTGTACGACAGCGGCGACTTCGCCGAGGTTACCCGCCGCTTCGTGCTGATGGCCGACCTGGTCAACGGCCACATCGCCGCCAAGGCGCCGTGGGCGATGGCCAAGGACGAAAGCCGCCGCGACGAGCTGCACCAGGTGTGCTCGTTTGCGCTGACCGCGTTCCGCCTGCTGGCCGGCATGCTCAAGCCGATCCTGCCGATCACCGTGGCTGCCGCCGAGCAGTTCCTGGCCGCGCCGATCACCGACTTCGACGACGCCCGCGCCGCGCTGCGCAATCACGCCATCCAAGCCTTCGAGCCGTTGCTCGGCCGCATCGATCCCAAGCGCATCGAGGCCATGGTCGAGGCCTCGAAGGATTCGCTCGGCGGCCCCACCGAAGCCCCCGCCGTCCCGAAAAAGAAGAAAGCCATGAACGACAGCGCCAAACCCGCCGCCGCGATCGCCGAGCCGGCCCCGGCCACGCCCGCCACCATCGGCATCGACGATTTCGCCCGGCTCGACCTGCGCATCGGCAAGGTCACCGCCTGCGAGTTCGTGGACGGTTCCGACAAGCTGCTGCGCTTCGAACTGGACGCCGGCGCGCTGGGCACGCGGCAGATCTTCTCCGGCATCCGCGCCGCCTACGCCGAGCCGGAGAAACTGGTGGGCCGCAACGTGGTATTCATCGCCAACCTGGCCCCGCGCAAGATGCGCTTCGGCCTGTCCGAGGGCATGATCCTCTCGGCCGGCGACGGCGGCAGCGACCTGTTCCTGCTCGACGCCGACCCGGGCGCCAAGCCAGGCGCCACCGTGCGCTGATTGAGAGATCGCACATGCGATGCGTCCACCAATCCTTCGACCACACCGAGGCAGAAATCGTCGCCGGTTTGTTGCGTGAGGAAGGTTGTACCGCCTTCGTGTTTGAAAACGGTCTGTCGCGTCTCAAGTGGTACCAGGTCATCGCGTTCGGTGGCTCGGTCGTCATGGTGCCCGATGCATGCCTCGAACAGGCCAGTGACGTGCTCGATCACTGGAGGCGCGGCGACTATCGCGTCGAAGACGACGATCAATGCCCACGTTGTCACAGCAGCGATATCGAAGAGAACCCCAACTATCGCGGCTGGGCCTTTTTCTTCGGATGCTTCCTGGGTTTGCCGATATGGCCCGCTCTCAAGTGGAGAGAACGCTGCAAGTCGTGCGGTCACCACTGGAAAGCGACTCCGCCGGACACCTATGCGGAATGGGGCAAGCTGGGGGCCAAAACCGAAGCACCTGCACACGATGACTGAGCTCGTGACCCTCGCCGACCGCATCGACGCCGTGCTGCCGCAGACGCAGTGCGAGCAATGCGGCTACCACGGCTGCCGGCCGTATGCGGAAGCGATCGCGCGCGGCGAGGCGGACATCAACCGCTGCCCTCCCGGAGGCGACGCCGGCATCGCGAAACTCGCCGCGCTGCTGCAGCGCCCCGTGTTGCCGCTGGACCCCGCATGCGGCACGGAAAAACCGCGCATGCTGGCGCGCATCGTCGAGGCCGACTGCATCGGCTGCACCAAGTGCATCCAGGCCTGCCCGGTCGACGCGATCGTGGGCGCGTCGAAACTCATGCACACGGTGCTCGCCGACGACTGCACCGGCTGCGAACTGTGCGTGCCGGCCTGCCCGGTCGACTGCATCGTGCTGGAACCGATGCCGCCCGCGCAAATTGACCAGGCGCATGCCGACGCGGCGCGCGAACATTTCCGGCGCCGCGAGGCACGGCTGGCGCGCGAAGCCGCCGAGCGCGAGGCCGAGCTGGCCGCGCGCAAGGCGGCGGTGGACACTCTCGCCACGGCCAACCCGGTGCTGGCCGCGCTGGCGCGCGCCAAGGCAAAACGACAGGAGCCGAATCCGTGAAGCGCGCCGACGTGGTCGAACTGTTCACCCGCCTGCGCGAGCTGAACCCGCACCCCACCACCGAACTCGCCTACACCACGCCGTTCGAGCTGCTGGTGGCCGTGGTGCTGTCGGCGCAGGCCACCGACGTGGGCGTCAACAAGGCCACCAAGAAACTCTATCCGGTGGCGAACACGCCGCAGGCGATCCTCGAACTGGGCGAGGAAGGACTGAAGAAATACATCAACACGATCGGCCTGTTCAACGCCAAGGCGAAAAACGTGATCGCGTTGTGCCGCCTCCTCGTCGAACAGCACCACGGCGAAGTGCCGCGCACGCGCGAGGCGCTGGAGGCGCTGCCCGGCGTGGGCCGCAAGACCGCCAACGTGATGCTCAACACCGCCTTCGGCGAGCCGACCATCGCGGTGGACACGCACATCTTCCGCGTCGCCAACCGCACCGGCCTGGCGCCGGGTAAGGACGTGCGCGCGGTGGAGGACAAGCTGGAAAAAGTGGTGCCGGCCGAGTTCAAGCGCGACGCCCATCACTGGCTGATCCTGCACGGCCGCTACGTGTGCAAGGCGCGCAAGCCGGATTGTCCGCACTGCCCGATCCGCGACCTGTGCCGCTACAAGCACAAGACGGTGGAATAGCGGACGAAAACGCCCCGCGGCCGGATTCCCTGGCGGGAGCGCAATCCGGGCGTCAGGCCGGCAGTTGCGCCCGTTCCAGCGCCGCGACGTGGCGCTCCAGCCGCGGCCCGAGATAACAATGCGAGCCGCACGGCAGCAAGCCCACCTTGCCGAACTCGCGCAGGTACCAGGCCGGCGCGCGCGCCACGAAACCGTGGTGGTCACCGGCCACGTCGTCGCGGCTGGTGAACACTTCCAGGAACGCCACGCCCTCCAGCATCTCGCCGATGCCCTGCAGCCCGGCGCGGATCTCGGCCGGCCTCAGGTAATGCAGTACGTCGGTGCACACGATCAGGTCGAAGCGGATGTCGAAGCGCAGCTGTTCCAGCTGGCCGAAGCGCGCCAGGCCGATGTGGCGGCTGCGCCCGTAACGTGCCACCACATATTCGCTGGCATCCAGCCCGCGATACGCGATGCCCGGGCGCAATGCACGCAGCGGCGCGCGCCAGGTCGCCTCGCCGCAACCCACGTCGAGCACGTTGCGCACCGGCCGGCCGAGGTAGTACTCCGCCTGCGCCACCACCATCGCGACCTTGCGCTTCAGCTCCGCCGGCGAGGCGACGGCGTGCCGCGGGTTGCGATACCACTTGTCGAAATAGGCGCGGTCGTAGGTCTTGGGCATCGGCGGTCGGTCCGGCAAAGCCCGCATGGTAACTGGGCGACGCTCAATCCGCCGCGCGCGGTACCAGCATGTGCTTGGCGACATGCCCGTGCAGCCGACCGAGGCCGCGCGCCAGGTGCAGGGTGGCGAACAGCAGCACGATGCCGATCACGCACATCGCGATCGCATCGCCCCAGCCCGGCACATGTGCGCCGAAACCCCAGTCCACGGTGACCTGGCGCGGCCAGGACACCCAGCTGTCGTCGCGGAACAACATCGCCAGCGGCGCGCCGATGAAGGCCACCGACACGCTGAGCAAAGTCACGGCCAACGTGAAATACGCAATGCCCAGCGGCAGCATCAGCCACATGTAGCAAAGCGTGGTCCAGGTGTGCACGTCGGTGAACATGCTGCCGATGCGCTGCAGCAGGGTCATGCCGGTGGTCGGGTACACCGGCCGGCGCGGCATGCGCATGCCAAGCATCGCCTCCACGATGCGCCCCTCCACCAGCGACAGCACGCGCACGCTGCCGAAGAACAGCACGATGAACGGCAGGCCGATGATCAGCACCGACAAGCCCACCGACAGCGACAAGCCGGTCACCGCCCAGGTGAAGTAGAAGATGCCGGTGGCCAGCGACAGCAGCATGTAGAACAGCGCGCCGTAGGTGCGCGGATCGGCGGCCACGCCGAAGAAGCGCCCGGCCAGCGAACGCCGCTTCGGCGGCGGCGGCGGACGCAGCGCGCGCTGGATCCTGATCTCCTGATCGCGGTAGATCTCGGCCACCTCGTCCGGCGCGCCGTAGCTGCCGACGACGTGTTCCAGCATCGCCGCTTCGCTGCGGCCGGGCTGCTCGGCCAGCTCGGCGCGCAGGTGTTCCTCGGCGTCGTACAGCGCGTCCTGGATCAGCGCCGGATCGGCGCCGCGCAGCGCGGCACGCAGTTGTTCAAGGTATTCGGCGATGGTGCGTGGCGCGTTCATGACACCCCTCCTTGCAAGACGTTATCGACGGAATCGCGGGTGGCGTTCCACGCGGCGACCCATTCGCGCAATACCTCGCGCCCCGGTTTGGTGATGCGGTAATAGCGGCGCGGCGGCCCGCTGACGGAGGGCTCGACTTCGCTGGCCAGCAGGCCGGCCGCCTCCAGGTTGCGCAGCACCGGATACAGCGCGCTCTGCTTGCCGGCCAGCACGCCTTCGCCCACCTCTTCCAGCCGCTTGGCGATCTGGTAGCCGTACATCGGCTGGCGCGACTGCCCCAGCACCGCCAGCAGCACCAGCGACACGGTGCCGCTGGAAAGCTCCTTCTGGAACTTCTTCAACTGGCTGGCGCTGTCATCCACGTCGCTCACCCGTACTGCCGCATGGCGTTGAGTGAACTGTAGTACGAACTTGACACTAGTGCATGGGCCTTAAGTCATGCCTTGGCCAACCGGCCACTTGGCACGACACCCCGCGCATCAGAACTCCGTACGCCCCTCTGATTTCCCGGACTCGCACCAGCTTTGGCGTCCTTCCCAATGGTCGCGCGCGTCGAGCCGCTCGACTGCGACGTGTCGAAGCTGCGCAAGCTGCCGCAACAGTGGCAAGCGGCCGGGTCGAGTCCATGAAAAACGCCACGGATGCCGCATCCGCGGAGACACGGGCTGCGTATCTGCGCTGAAGCCGGCATTTCCATCCACTCGCGGAGTATCGCCATGAAACGTTCATTGTTCCTCTCAGGTTGGCTGGTCGTCGGCGCCATGATGATGGCGCTCGCAATGGCCGCCCAGCCGCCGCCGACCGCCAATGCGCAGCACCAGCTTGTCGGCGCCCGTGGCATGACGCTGTATGTCTTCGATGCCGACGGCGACAGCGGGCGCAGCGAATGCAGCGGTCCATGCGCCAGCCTGTGGCCGCCCTATGCGGCCGACGCCAACGTGACGGCGAGCGAAGGCTTCAGCGTGACCGCACGCCCCGACCACAGCCTGCAGTGGGCGTTCAAAGGCCATCCGCTGTACCGCTATGCGGGTGACGCGAAGCCTGGCGACCAACGCGGGGATGGCATCAACGGCACCTGGCACATCGCCCTGATGCATTGATGATCGTCGCGCTGCATCCGCCCGCCCCGATGCCCCGTACCTGCATGTGCGGCGCAGTGTCGCGCCGACACGGGAGGAGAAATTCATGTACAAGCATCGTATGAACCGGGCAATCGCGCTCGGTGGGCTCGTGCTGGCCGGCGCACTGGTTTCGCTGACGGCCGCCGCGGACGACGGCGGCTCGAGCACGCCGGCCGGTGTCAGCGGCAAGCTGCTGCTCACCGGCGGCGTCTCGGAAATCGGCGGCGCCGCAGGCGGCGGCCTCACGCCATGGGCGCTGATCGGCGGCTACGGCACCAATGACCAGATCGGCGCCAACGCGTTCTACACCCGCGTGAACGCGCAGGACTACCACCTCGACGACGCCGGCGTGATGGTCGGGCTGTATGACCGGGTGGAAATTTCGTTCGCGCAGCAACGCTTCGACACCGAGAAGGTGGGCGGCCTGCTGGGGCTTGGCAACGGCTTCACCTTCAGGCAGAACGTGCTCGGCGCAAAGGTGCGGCTGTTCGGCGACGCCGTGCTCGACCAGGACAGCTGGGTGCCGCAGGTGTCCGTCGGCATGCAGTACAAGAAGAACAACCAGGACGCCGTGGTGAAGTTCGTCGGCGCCAAGCGTTCGCAAGGCACCGATTACTACGTCAGCGCGACCAAGCTGTTCCTGTCGCAGAGCCTGCTGCTGAACGCCACGCTGCGCTTCACCAAGGCGAACCAGATCGGCATCCTCGGCTTCGGAGGCGACAAGCACGACAGCTACCAGGCCGAATTCGAAGGTTCGGTCGCCTACCTGCTCAGCCGCAACTGGGCCATCGGCGCGGAATACCGCCAGAAGCCGAACAACCTCGGCATCGCCAAGGAAAACGACTGGTACGACGCCTTCGTCGCGTGGGCGCCGACCAAGCACGTCTCGCTGACGCTGGCCTACGCCAACCTCGGCAACATCGTGATCAAGGACAACCAGCGCGGCCTGTACGCGTCCGTGCAGGTCGGCTTCTGACGACCCCATCATCCGATACGAGGATCAAGCCCATGCTCAAGCATTCCCTTGCCGCCGCCGCGCTAACCGCCGGCCTGCTGATCAGCCATCACGCCCTCGCGCAGGATGCGCCCGCCAAGTCGGACCAGTCCACCACGGAGGCCGCCTCGGCTCCACGCGACCCGGCGCTCAAACCGGTCTTCGACGAGTTCGGCGGCAAACCCGGGCTCGTCACGCTGGTGAACGATTTCATGGACAACCTGATGGCCGACCCGGTCACCCGACCATTCTTCGCCAACGCCGACCGCGAGCACATCAAGAAAGAGCTCGTCGACCAGTTCTGCGTGATCCTCGACGGACCATGCACCTATACCGGGCGCGACATGGCCTCGGTACACAAGGGCATGGGCGTGAACCGCACGAATTTCAACGCGCTGGTAGAAGACCTGCAGACGGCGATGAACAAGCACGGGGTCCCGTTCCGTGCGCAGAACAAGCTGCTGGCAAAACTGGCGCCGATGCACCACGTGATCATCACCAGGTAACCGGGTGTTCCCGATGCGATCTGCGGCGTTGCCGCAGATCGCCAAACCGCTCGCCAACACCCCACGGTCCGCACTTGCTGTGCGTTGGCGAGTATTTGATCCGGCCACGACACACAATGCTTTGCTGTCCGTGGTCTGGCGAAGTGGGCACAGGGCATTTCCCCGTCGCACGGGCCTCGGTCTTCGCGCCGGCATGCACTTTGGCGTCATGCCCCAGCCGCACTCTGCTAAGTTGCAGCCCTTGTCCATTCGTTGACCAGGGGAATGCCATGCTTAGCCGCCACCTCATCGCCGCACTCGCGCTGACCAGCAGCCTGCTGGCACTGCCTGCCCTCGCCGATGGGCAGGCCAAGCCCACGCCGACCACGAAAGAGATCCTGGCCAAGTCGACGCCAGTCGAGTGGCGCACGCCGGACCCGCAGAACCTGATAATCATGCAACTGCCGACCGGAGGCGTGGTGATCGAGCTGGCGCCGGACTTCACCCCGCTGCACGCGGCGAACATCCGCACCCTGGTGCGTGGGCATTATTTCGACGGGCTGGCGATCATCCGCGTGCAGGACAATTTCGTCACCCAATGGGGCGACCCGAACGACGACGACAACGGCGACAAGAGCAAGCTCCGTTCGCTGGGCAAGGCCAGCAAGACGCTGCTGCCGGAATTCACCCGTGCGATCGACCCGAAGCTGGCGTGGACGCCGCTGCCGGACGGCGACGTGTACGCGCCCGAGGTCGGCTTCAGCGAGGGCTTCCCGGTGGCGCGCGACCCCGCCGCCGGGCAGCAGTGGCTGGCGCACTGCTACGGCATGGTCGGCGTGGCGCGCGACGTGGCGCCGGAAACCGGCAGCGGCAGTTCGCTGTACGCGGTGATCGGCCAGGCGCCGCGCCGGCTGGATCGCAACCTCGCCGTGGCCGGCCGGGTGCTGGAAGGCATGCCGCTCTTGTCCGGCCTGCCGCGCGGGCCGGAACCGATGGGCTTCTACGCGAAGCCGGCGCAACGCATCACCATCGAATCGGTACGCCTGGCCGCCGACCTCCCGGCGAAGGATCGCCCGGCGATCGAGGTGCTGCGCACCGACAGCGCCAGCTTTGCCGCACTGGTCGAGGCGAAACGCAACGGCCACAACGCGTTCTATGCCCGGCCGGCCGGCAAGGTCGACCTGTGCAGCATCGACGTGCCGGTGCGCGAGGCGAAACCGGCGCATTGAGGCCGCCGCGTCGCCGCAAACATTTTGTTCACCCGCGTCGGTTACCTTGCATCTCCAGCCGAGCGCGGAAACCACTGCATGCCATTGAACGATACCCTGGCCTTCCTGCGTGCCTGGCTGCGCGACCCGCGCGGGATCGGCGCGGTAACGCCGTCCGGCGCCGCGCTGGCGCGGCTGATGACCAGCCGGGTCGGTGCGCTGGACGGCCCGGTGATCGAACTGGGCCCCGGCACCGGCGCGCTGACCCGTGCCCTGCTGGCGCGCGGCGTGCCGCTGCACCGGCTGGCCTTGATTGAGGCCGACCCGCATTTCGCCGATGCACTGAGCCGGCGCTATCCGCAGGCGACCATCCTGCGCATGGACGCGGCCCGGCTCGGCGATACCGCACCGCTGTTCGGCGACGAGCGCGCCTGTGCCGTGGTCAGCGGCCTGCCGCTGCTGTCGATGCCGCCGGCCCAGGTCGCAGCGATCGTGCAGGGCGTGTTCGAGCGCCAGCTGCGCAGCGGCGGCATGTTCTACCAGTTCACCTACGGCCCGCGCTGCCCGCTGCCGTCGGCCCTGCTCGCGCGACTGGAACTGCAGGCCCACCGGGTCGGCAGCGCGCTGCTCAACCTGCCGCCGGCGGCGGTGTACTGCATCAGCCGGCGGGCGGAGAGCCAGGTCGCCGCCTGAGCCGCCGCGGGAACTGCCCGGCCAGTGCGCGTGAACGGGGTCTGAAAGCCGTCGACCATCACGACACTGCCTATGCATCGCTGCGGCTATCACTGGCGGCGATGCTTCGACGCGTCCAGGCGACGCGCGGGCCCACCGCCGCGGGAGTGAGGGATGCAACGCCGCCGGAAAGTACTCAGCTCGATCGCGGGCACGCTGCTGGTGCTGCTTGCGCTGCTGCTGGTCGCCGTCGCCA
The DNA here is from genome assembly GCF_000473345.1 of Rhodanobacter sp. OR87. NCBI lineage: Bacteria > Pseudomonadati > Pseudomonadota > Gammaproteobacteria > Lysobacterales > Rhodanobacteraceae > Rhodanobacter > Rhodanobacter sp. OR87. The sequence goes on along the minus strand of NZ_AXBJ01000020.1, from coordinate 61,088 downwards.
CGTTCGACTGGAACCGCATGAAGCCGTTCATCGCCGACAAGGTCAGCCAGGCGATCGGGCGCCCGTTCGCGATCGATGGCGAGCTCACCGTGGACTGGCAGCGCGATCGCCACGGCAGCTGGTTCGCCTCGCTGCTGCCGCGGCCCGAGTTCACCGCGCGCGACATCCGCATCGCCAACCCGGGCTGGGCCGCGCGGCCGCAGTTCGCCCACCTCGACGCGCTGCGCTTCCGGCTGTCGCTGCCGGCGCTGCTGACGCACCGCATCGACGTGCCCACGTTGCAGCTGGTGCGCCCCACCGCCGACCTGGAGCGCGACAAGTCGGGGCGCGCCAGCTGGGATTTCGCGCCGCCGGAAAACACCGCACCCTCCGCCTGGAAGCTGCAGCTGGGCACGATCGGTTTCGACCAGGGCCTGATCACTCTCGACGATGCCGCCAACCGGGTGAAGCTGAAGCTGGTGGTGGAGCCGCTGCAGGAAGCCATCCCCTATGAGCAGATCGTGGCGCAGCAATCCAGCGATGCGCGCGAGCAGGCCGGCAAGACGGTCGGTGCCGCGGCGAAGAAGGCCATGGCCGGCGGCAACGCCACGCCGGAACGGGTCGGCCAGGTTACGGCATCGACGACCTACCAGTTCAGCTGGACCGCCGAAGGCAGCTACCAGGGCAGTCCGCTTACCGGCAAGGGCCGCACCGGCGCCGTGCTGGCGCTGCAGGATACGACCAGGCCGTTCCCGCTGCAGGCCGACCTGCGTATCGGCGACAGCCGCATCGCCCTCGTGGGCACGCTGACCGATCCGCTGCACCTGGGCGCGCTGGACGTGCGCCTGTGGTTCTCCGGCTCCAGCATGGCCAAGCTGTATCCGCTCACCGGCCTCACCCTGCCCGACACGCCACCCTACGCCACCGAAGGCCATCTGAAGGCCGCACTGCATCGCGGCGGCAGCCGTTACAGCTACCAGGACTTCCGCGGCCGCGTCGGCGGCAGCGACCTGGCCGGCAACCTGGTCTTCGTCACCGGCGGCAAGCACCCCAAGTTGAGCGGCGACGTACACTCGAAGCTGCTGCAATTCGCCGACCTGGCACCGCTGATCGGCGCCGATGCCAACGCCGGAAAAATGCAGCGCGGCGACGCCACGCCGCAGCCAGCCGACAAGCTGCTGCCGGTCGAACCGTTCCGCACCGAGCGCTGGCAGGCGATGGATGCGGATGTGAGCTTCAGCGGCGCGCGCATCGTGCGCGGCGCGGCGCTGCCGATCGACTCGCTCGCCACCCATCTGGTCATGAACAACGGCGCCCTGTACCTGGACCCGCTGAGCTTCGGGCTGGCCGGCGGCACCGTGCGCAGCAACATCACCCTCGACGGCAGCCGCACACCGATGCGCGGCCTGCTCAAGCTCGATGCGCGCCATCTCAGGCTCAAGCAGCTGTTCCCGACCTTCGAACCGATGCGCACCAGCTTCGGCGAGATCAACGGCGACGCCGCGCTCGATGCGCAGGGCAATTCCATCGCCGCCCTGCTCGGCAGCGCGAACGGCGAGCTGAAGCTGCTGATGAACGACGGTGCGATCAGCAAGACCCTGCTGGAAACCGCCGGCCTCAACGTCGGCAACATCGTCATCGGCAAGCTGTTCGGTGACAAGACCGTGCAGATCAACTGCGCGGCCGCCGACATGGCCGCCAGCAACGGCCTGTTCGACATGCGCCTGTTCGTGTTCGACACCGACGATGCGCTGATCAACGTCACCGGCACGGTGAACTTCGCCAACGAAAAACTCGACCTGGACGTGAAACCGCACACCAAAGGCTTCCGTGTGTTCTCGCTGCGCTCGCCGCTGTACGTGCGTGGCACGCTGAAGAACCCGGACGTCGGCGTGCACGCCGGCCCGCTGCTGGCGCGCGGCGCCGGCGCCGTCGCTCTCGGTACGGTCGCCGCGCCGGCCGCCCTGCTCGCCCTGGTCGCACCCAGCCACGGCGACGACGGCGACAACACCTGTCGTGCCGTGCTGCAGCAGTTGCGCAGCTCCGGCAAGGTGATACCGGCGAGCAAACCGGCGGCGAAGAAGTAAGCATCAGGCACGTCGCCAACGATGACCGGCGCTAGAATGACGGCACTCCTCCTCGTGCGACCCCCATGCAACCCGTCAACCAGGCCCGTCTGCAGATTCATTTCTGCGTGTTGCTGTGGGGCTTCACCGCGATCCTCGGCAAGTTGATCACGCTGCCCGCGTTGCCGCTGGTGTGGTGGCGCATGCTGCTGGTGGTGGCGGCGCTGCTGCTGATGCCGCGGGTCTGGCGCGGCTTGCGCGCGATGCCGGCGCGGCTGATCTGGGCGTATGCCGGCATCGGCGTGCTGGTGTCGCTGCACTGGCTGACTTTCTACGCGGCGATCAAGCTGTCGAACGCCTCGGTCGGCGCCACCTGCATCGCGCTGGGGCCGGTGTTCCTGGCTTTCATCGAACCGTGGATCGCCAAGCGCAGGTTCGACCCGCGCGAGCTGCTGATCGGCGCGGCGGTGGTGCCGGGCGTGATGATGGTGGTGGGCGGCGTGCCGCACGACATGCGCGCGGGGATCGCGGTGGGCGTGCTGTCGGCGCTGTTCGTGGCGTTCTTCGGCTCGCTCAACAAGCGGCTGGTCGAGCACGGCGACCCGCTCACGGTGACCTTCATCGAGCTGGGCACCGGCACCGTCTTCCTCACCCTGCTCGCGCCATTCATTCCGCATGCCGGCCCCGCCTTCATGCTGCCGGACACGCACGATGCGCTGTTGCTGCTGGCGCTGTCGTTCGGCTGCACCCTGTTGCCGTTCACGCTGGCGCTGGTGGCGCTGCGCCACATGAGCGCGTTCGGCACGCAGATGGTGACCAACCTGGAGCCGGTCTACGCGATCATGCTGGCGATCGTGCTGCTGGGCGAGCAGCATGAACTGGACGGCTGGTTCTACGCCGGCGTGGCGGTGATCCTGGCCGCGGTGTTCATGCACCCGCTGCTGAACCGGCGGGCACGCGCCACCACGCAGCCCGAACTGCTCGGCACCGCCGAAAGCCACGGCATGGTCGACTGATCCATCGTCAGCGGCATTCCCGAGGAGCAGCCCATGACCGACAAGCAACAGCACTGGGAAACGGTGTACCGGACCAAGGCACCGGAGGCGGTCAGCTGGTACCGCCCGCATCTGGATACCTCGCTGGCGCTGATCGAGCGCGCCGCGCCCGACCGCGGCGCCGCCGTGCTCGACGTGGGCGGCGGCGCATCGACCCTGGTCGACGACCTGCTTGCGCGCGGCTACCGCGACCTCAACGTGCTCGACATTTCCGCCGAAGCCCTGAATGTCGCCCGCGAACGCCTGGGCAAGGCGGCGGACGCGGTGACCTGGCTGGCGGCCGACCTGCTCGACGCGCCGCTGCCGCAGGCCCGCTACGACCTGTGGCACGACCGCGCCGTGTTCCACTTCCTGACCGAGGCGGAGCAACGCGCGCGCTATCTGCAGCAGCTGGCCCGTGCCCTGAAGCCGGGCGGCCACGCGGTACTGGCCACCTTCGGGCCGCAGGGCCCGCTGAAGTGCAGCGGTCTGGATACGGTCCGCTACGATGCCGAGGGGCTTGCCCGCGCGCTCGGCGACGGCTTCGCGCTGCTCGACAGCACGCTGGAGTTCCACGCGACTCCGTTCGGCACCACCCAGCAGTTCCTTTATGCGCTGTTCCGGCGGACGCCCGTCGGCAGCGCCGCTGCGATGCGCTGAACGCGAAGGGCAATGCACGACGCGGCGCCCGGCCGCGCAACCCGCAGCCATCGTCGGGCCGCTAGCCGCAGCAGCCCTTCTGCTGCTGGATCGGCGGGCACGGCACGCTGCCCCAGAAACAGAACACGCAGCAGTCGCCCGGTTTGGGCCGCAGCAGTTCGCCGCAACCCGGACAGTCGTAGAAGAACTGGCAGGCGTCGGTCGGCATGGTCTCGGTGGCCTGGTGGCCGCAATGCGGACAGGTCAGCGTGCTGCGCAGGATGGGTTCGCTCGTCATGGGTCTTTACCCTACTCCGCTTGCACCTGCTTGATCGCTGTCATCACCGGCCCGACGCAGCCGGCGCAGCACCAGCAGGCGGAACGCGGCGGGGATGACCAGCATGGACAGCAACGGCGCGGTGAGCATGCCGCCGATCATCGGCGCGGCGATGCGCTGCATCACTTCGGAGCCGGCACCGTGGCCGAGCAGGATCGGCAGCAGGCCGGCGAGGATCACCGCCACCGTCATCGCCTTCGGCCGCACGCGCTGCACCGCGCCTTCGCGGATCGCCTCGTCCAGCTCGGCCGCACCCGAGTGCGGATCGGCTGCCAGCTGGCGGTCCCACGCGTGGTGCAGGTACAGCATCATCACCACGCCGAACTCGGCGGCGACGCCGGCCAGCGCGATGAAGCCGATCATCGTCGCCACCGACACCGCATGCCCCAGCAGCCAGACCAGCCACAGCCCGCCGACCAGCGCCAGCGGCACGCTGGCCATGATCAGCGTCGCCTCGCTGATCCGGCGGAACACGGCGTAGATCAGCACGAACACGATCAGCAGCACCACCGGCACCACCAGGGTCAGCCGCTGCGTCGCCTGCGCCAGGTATTCGAACTGGCCCGACCACGCCAGCGTGATGCCCGGCGGCAGGCGCACCTCGCGCGCCACCACACGTTGCAGATCCGCCACCACCGCGCCGAGGTCGCGGCCGGCGGTATCGACGTAGACGTAGGTCGCCAGTTGGCCGTTCTCGCTTTTCAGCATCGGCGGCCCAGCGACTACCTCGATCTCGGCCACCTGCCCCAGGGTCAGCTGCACGCCGTTCGCCGCGACGATCGGCAATGCCTTCAATGCTGCGAGTGAATCGCGCTCGGCCCGCGGGTAGCGCAGCACGATCGGATAGCGCTCGCGTCCGGCGACGACCTCGCCAACCGGCTCGCCGCCGACTACGGTGGCAATCAGCTGCTGCAGCTGCTGCTGGGTCAGGCCATAGCGCGCGGCATCGACCCGGCGGATGCGCACGTCGACATAGCGACCGCTGGCCGCCCGCTCGGCAATGGCCGAACCGACGCCAGGCACCTGCCGAGCCACTGTCTCGATGCGATCGGCCACCTCCTGCAATGTCGATGGATCGGAGCCGAGCACCTTGATGCCGATCGGGCTCTTGATGCCGGTAGCCAGCATGTCGATGCGGTTGCGCAGCGGCGGCACGAACAGGTTGGTCAGGCCCGGCACGCGCACCGCCCGGTCCAGCTCCGCCTTGATCCTGTCCATCGTCATGCCCAGTCGCCACTGGCTCTTTGGTTTGAAGGTGATGGTGGTCTCGAACATCTCCATCGGCGCCGGATCGGTGGCGGTGTCGGCACGGCCGGCCTTGCCGAATACGTGGTCGACCTCGGGCACGCTCTTGATCATGCGGTCGGTGAGCTGCAGCAGCTGCGCCGCCTTGCCCGAGGACAGCCCCGGCAACGCGGTGGGCATGTACAGCAGCGTGCCTTCGTCCATCGCCGGCATGAATTCGCTGCCGAGCCGGCCGAGCGGCAGTAGCGCGGTGAGCAGCAACAGCCCGGCCAGCGCCAGGGTCGTTTTCGGGGAGCGCAGCACCGCTTCCAGGATCGGCCGGTACAGCGCGATCAGGCCGCGGTTGAGCGGATTGGCGTGTTCCGGGCGGATGCGCCCGCGGACCAGGTAACCCATCAGCACCGGCACCAGGGTCACCGCCAGCCCGGCCGCCGCCGCCATCGCGTAGGTCTTGGTGAACGCCAGCGGCTTGAACAGCTTGCCCTCCTGCCCCTGCAGCGCGAACACCGGGATGAAGGACAGCGCGATGATCAGCAGGCTGACGAACAACGCCGGGCCCACTTCGGCCGCCGCGTCGGCGACCAGCGACCAGCGTGCCGTGCCTTGCGGCTCCTTGCCGTCGTGCGCATCGCGCCAGTGTTCCAGGTGCTTGTGCGCGTTCTCGATCATCACCACCGCCGCATCGACCATCGCGCCGATCGCGATGGCGATGCCGCCGAGCGACATCAGGTTCGCCGTCACGCCTTGCAGGTGCAGCGCGATGAACGCGACGAGCACGCCCAGCGGCAGGCTGACCACCGCGACCTGCGCCGAGCGCAGGTGGCCGAGGAACAGCACGCAGACCAGCGCGACCACCAGGAATTCTTCCAGCAGCTTGCCCCACAGGTTGCTCACTGCCGCATCGATCAGCTGCGCGCGGTCGTAGGTCGGCACGATCTCGACGCCGGCCGGCAGGCTGTGCTGGAGCTCGGCGAGCTTGGCCTTGACCGCCTCGATCGCGGCCTTCGCGTTCTTGCCCGAACGCAGCACGATGATGCCGCCGGCCACTTCGCCCTGGCCATCCAGCTCGGCGATGCCGCGCCGGAAGCTCGGCCCGCGCCGCACCGTGGCGACCTCGCCAAGCAGCACCGGCACGCCAGCCGCGTTGGTGTCGACCGGCACGCGCTCGAAATCCTCGCGGCTGCGCAGATAGCCTTCACTGCGCACCATCAACTCCGCCTCGCCCTGCTCGATCACCGAGCCGCCGCCGGCGCCGTTGGCCGCGCGCACCGCGTCCGTCAGCTGCGCCACGGTGATGCCGCGCGCGGCCAGCGCCGGCGGGTCCGGCACGATCTGCCAGGCGCGTTCCATGCCGCCCAGGCTGGCCACTTCGGCCACGTCCGGCACCGTCTTCAGCTGGTAGCGCAAAAACCAGTCCTGCAGCGCGCGCAGTTCGCCGAGGTCGTGCTTGCCGCTGCGGTCGACCAGCGCGTACTCGTAGACCCAGCCCAGGCCGGTGGCGTCGGGACCCAGCGACGGGTTGACCCCGGCCGGCAGCCGGTCGCGCACCTGGCTCAGGTACTCCAGCACGCGCGCGCGGGCCCAGTACAGATCGGTGCTGTCGTCGAACAGCACGTAGACGTAGGAGTCGCCGAAGAACGAATAGCCGCGCACCGTGCGCGCGCCGGGCACCGACAGCATGGTGGTGGCCAGCGGATAGGTGACCTGGTCCTCGACCACCTGCGGCGATTGCCCGGCCCAGCCGGTGCGGATGATCACCTGGGTGTCGGACAGGTCCGGCAAGGCGTCCAGCGGCGTGCGCAGCAGCGAGAACACGCCGGCCGCGGCCAACGCCAGCGCGGCCAGCAAGACCAACATGCGGTTCGCGATCGCGGCCCGAATCAGCGCGGCAATCATCGCTTGTCTCCCGTCGGCATCGGGTGGGACATGGCATGGTTCGCCGCGCTGGTAGCCGCTGCGGGCGCCTCCCGGCCATCGCCCAAGCGCTCCAGCGCACCGGACAGGCTGGCCTCCGAATCGATCAGGAACTGGCCGGACACGACGATCTTCTCGCCGCCGTGCAGACCGGCCAGGATCTCCGTGTAGCCGTCGGCCGAGCGTCCGGTGCGCACGGCGAGCGGGCGGAAACGGCCGCCCGCTTCGGCCACGATTACCCGCGTCTGCTGGCCGGTCGCGATCAGCGCGTCGTCCGGCACCACCGGCACCGCCACGCCATCGGCCGGATGCAGTTGCACGGTGACGAACATGCCCGGGCTCAGCCGATCGCCCGGGTTGGCCAGCACGATGCGCGCGCGCCGGGTGCGCGTGGCGCTGTCGATATCCGGCAACAGCGCCTCCACGCTGCCATGAAACACCTGGCCCGGCAGCGCATCGACCGTGACGGTGACGGGCGTACCGCCGCGCACCGCACCGGCGAGCGCCTGCGGCACCGCCGCCTCGACCCACACCGTGGCCAGGCCGTTCAAGGTCAGCAGGGTCTGCCCGGCGCTGACCCGCTGCCCTTCGCGCACCTCCAGCGTGGTGACTACGCCGGCCTGCGGCGCATACAGCGCGATCGCCGCACCCGCGCCGCGGCGCACAGCGCGGATGTCCACAGCGGTCAGGCCGAGTACCTGCAGGCGCTCGCGCGCGGCGCCGCGCAAGGCCTTCGCGTCGGCCGACCGCGCGCCCTGCAGCGCGTCGTACTCGGCCAGCGCGCTGCTCCACTGCGGCGCCAGCAGTTCGGCCAGCGGCTGGCCCGCCGCCACCTGCGCGTACGGCGCACGCACCTGCAGCCTGGCGATCACCGCATCGACGCGGGCGCTGACCGTGGTGGCCTCGCGCGGATTCCACGCCACCGTGCCGGGCACGCGCAGCGTGGTCGACAGCACGCGGCGCTCGACCGGTGCGGTGCGCACGCCCAGGTTCTGCACGGTGGCCGGATCGATCCGCACGAACGCCCCGGCCGCATTGGCGTCGGCATACCGCGGCACCATTTGCATGCCCATCGGCGACAGGCCGGGGCGGTCGAAATGCTGCTCCGGCGCCATCGGGTCGTACCAGTACAGCACCTTGCCAGCAGGCTCCGGCGCAGCCGGCGACGGATGCACCTGCGCGGGCGCGGTGGGGGCCCGGTGACGACCGCCGAGATAGCCGGCGACGAGCAGGCCAGCAGCCGCGACGATGGCGGCAAGAATGATCAACAGGCGCTTCATGGCGTTGTCTCCGAAGGCAGCAGGTAGGCAAGCGACGCCCACAGCCGTGCGCGTGCCGCCAGCGCATCGGCGTAGCCCAGGCGCAGCTCGATCTCGGCGCGGCGGGCATCCAGCCACGGCTGCAGCGAACCGCTGCCGCGGTAACCGGCCAGCGCGGTTTGTGCGCGGTCACGCGCCAGCGGCAGCAGGGTTTGTTGGTAGCGTGCGATCTGCCGCCCCCAGCCCTGCCACGCCGCCAGCGCCCGCGTCACCACCTCGCGCTGGGCGCGGCGCGCGTCCTCGCGATCGGCCTGCACGGCGTCCCACTGCGCCTGCCGGGCGCTGATCCCGCGGTCCTGCCGGTTGCGGGTGAACAGCGGCAGGCTGACGCCGACCTCCAGCATCACCATGTCCGACAGGCCCGGCGCGCGCCGGCCGTAGCTGGCGCTCACGCTCCAGTCCGGGTGGCGCGCCGCGCGCGCCTGCTCGAGCGCCGCCTGCGCCACCTGCTCGCGCGCGGCCCACGCCTGCAGCGGTGCCTGCCGGTCGACGGTGGACACCAGACGGTCGGCGTCCACCGGCAACCGGCTGAAATCCTGCGTCGCGGCAAGCGCGCCGGGCGACGTTCCCAGCCAGCGCTGCAGGCCCGCCTGTGCGGCCGCCAGATCCACCTCGGCCGCCTCGATCCGATTGTCCAGCGTGGCCATCTCGGCCCGCGCCGCCAGTGCATCGACCGCGCTGCCCTCGCCGCCGCGCAGGCGCGCCTGCGCGATCCGCCAGGCCAATGCCGCTTCGTCATGCAGGCCGAGCAGCAGCGCGTGCTGCTGCTCGGCCGCCCATACGTCGATCCACGCATCGGCGATGCGCTCGCGCACGCCCTGCGCGGCGACCACGCTGTCGGCCTGCGCCGCATCGACCCGTGCGCTGGCCAGCGCACGCTCCGCGCGACGCGCTGTGCGCGATGGAATGGCCTGCATCACGCCGACCGTACGCGCGGTCATCTCGTCCGAACGCAGACTGAAAGCGCCCGGGCTTGTGACCGGGTAGTTGGAAAGCCCGAACGTCAGCGTGGGATCCGGCAGTTGGCCGGCACGCGCCGCCTCCTCGCGCGTCGCCGCGATGTCGGCGGCGCGCGCTTCAAGTTGCGGCGCGCGCGCCAGGCCTTGCCTGGACAGCTGTTTCCAGGGTCAGTGGCGGTTCGGCGGCATGCGCCGCCGCCCACGGGAGCAGAACCAGGCCCGCCACCATCAGGTGTCGGGCGAAATAAATGGACAACATGAGTGAACACTCCGTCGATCTGCATTTGCGTCTTGCCAAAGCGGGCATGACGCCACGTCGGTGGATACCGCGACGGGTCAGATCAAATCAGGAGTGTGCAGTACAACAACATGGGCGCGGGTGGCGGCGCGCGCAAACGGTCGAGCCGTGCCAGGGTGCGGTTCGACGGCAACGTCACGGCCGCCACGGACAACAGCATCGGCGGCAGCGCAGTCAGCACGTTGAGTGGCACCGAGGCGGTGCGGACATCGACCTGGGTGGCGTGATCGGGCAAGCAATGCTTGTCGCAGAGCGGGTCGGTAGGAGCCCCCTGCATCTGCGCGCAGGTCTGGTCCACCGCCGGCATTGAGGTCATCGCCGTCGACTGGCCCGTTGCCTTCGGCAGCGTTGGACAGACGTAGGCAGCCAGCGCCACCTGCTGCCAGAGCAGCAGCACCGTCACCAGCCAGGCAAGGCGGCGGCGTGTGGCGGGATGCATGTGGAACGGACGGACCATGAATAGCTATATATCTCGATGAATACAAGGTTGCTTTGACTTGAATCAACTTCAAGTTCACCGGCCATGTTCAATGTGCTCGCATGCGCGAGTCACGCGGTCATCCAGAGCGGGCAACGTGACCTTGCGGAAACGCGCAGCGCCCAACTAAGGACAACTCAGGACAGCGGATACCCCACACTTTCATGATGATCCTGGCGTACGGGCGCACACGGCATCATCCCATCTGCATCTGATGTTGTATGGGGGCACCTTGGCAGCAGACACCGATCGAGGGCGGGCGCCTCTGGCTTGAGGCCCAGTCGCGACGTTGTGCTGCAGCATTGCCTTTCATCCACAGCAGATCCAGTCATATGGCCGTCTGGCCGCCCAGAAGGCCACATTCACAAGACCGCGATTGCAAATCCCGCGGCACCCTCTTGACCACGATCAATCCACCCCTTTTTGTAGCCGCCCATACTTCGCTCCAGTCCCTGCGAAACTCCAGACTTGAATCCATGCCATCCATTTGACCGAGGCCAAGTTCCCGTTCTTCTGAACGCGCAGAGTTGAGCCACAGCAAAGCGCTCACGGATGAGTGCTATCGACCACCCGTTTGGTTTCACCAGGGGGACCCAGCGATGAAGAATGACCCATCCCTTGGCGACCCACGCCCACAGTTACGAGGGCACACCAACGACTATCCTGAGCGTCGGTGGCAATGGCGCGTCGCGTTCTGGCTTCTGCTCGCGATTGCCGCGTTCTACTTGTTTACCGAGCACCGGGCTCACCTCGCACTCGGTTTGCCGTATCTACCCTTTCTATTGTTGGCAGCCTGTCCGCTGCTACATATGTTCGGCCACGGTGGCCATGGCGGGTACGACGGCCATCGGCACTCACGGCAGCATCGGTCCGGCGACAGCCCTTCCCCGTCGAGTGACGCCCGTTCGGGTGCCACTGAACACAGGACCAATGGCACCCATCGGCGAGAAGAGGATCGGCCATGAACACGACCATTCCCGGCTACGGCATGTGGGGACTCGCCGCCGCCAATGCTGCCTTCTTCATCTTCTTCGCCTGGAGCTTCTACATGCCCTTGAACGCCCGTGACTGGCGCAGTTTCGGCCTGTTCTCCGCCTTTGTTGTAGCGCTGTTCGCCGAAATGTACGGCTTCCCGCTGTCGTTGTTCCTGCTGTCGGGATGGCTGTCGTCGAAGTTTCCGGGGGTGCACTGGCTGAGCCACGACGCCGGCCATGTGTTCGAAATGATGTTTGGCTGGAGACTGCACCCTCACCTTGGCCCGTTCCATATCGCGAGCTTCGTGCTCATCGGCTTGGGCTTCTGGTTGCTGTCGGTAGCATGGCCGGTGCTCTACCGCGCCCAGCGCGATGGACGGATCGCCCACGAAGGAATCTATGCCCGTATCCGACATCCCCAATATGTCGGGTTCTTCATGATCATGACCGGATTCCTGCTGCAATGGCCCACACTGCTGACGCTAGCCATGTATCCAGTCCTGATCTGGGTCTACGCCCGTCTCTCGATTGCCGAGGAGCGCGATAGCCTCAAGCGGTTCGGCGAGGCCTATGCCAGCTACATGACCGAGGTACCTCGCTTCATTCCACGTCGTCGGCGAATGGGCAGTACTTCCGGAGCTGCGCCTTGAACAAAATCGCATCGAAGATGAGAACCCACGTGTGGCCCGTCGGCCGGATGTGCACCGCCGGATGCGCCACCACGTTGGAGCGCAGCGTCTTAGCCATCCCGGGTGTATCGGCGGCGAACGCGAATTTCCCGTCCGGCACGCTGAAAGTCGATTACGACCCGGATCGGCTGTCGCCCGGACAGATTGCCGCCGTGATCCGGGGCGCAGGATTCTCCTGCAACCAGGGCACTCCCGGCGTGACCACATCCCACGCGCATGCGGACCACGGCGCGCACGCAGCGCACGTGCCGACGCCGACAGCCGCCCCCAGTACGGCGGCCGCCCATGCCGATCATCATGCCGGGCATGGCACCGCCGCCGCCGGCAAAAAGTCCGAAGCCCTGCACGATGCCCATGAAGGCATGCATCACGGAGGCGACCTCCACGCTGCCGCTCGGGACATGCAACGGCGTTTTGTTGTCGCGCTGATCTTCGCCATTCCCGTATTCCTGTGGTCACCGATGGGGCTGATGCAGCCGCCACCGGTGCCGTTCGGGCTGGACAAGGATCTCTGGCTGTTCCTGCTCGGCTCCGGCGCGGTGATCTACCCGGGCTGGCCATTCTTCACTGCCGCCATCCGGTCGCTGCGCCATGGCGTACTCGACATGGCCGTATTGGTTCTGCTGAGCGTCGGTACCGGCTACGGCTTCAGCATCGGCACCACGTTCTTCTTCGAAGGGCCGAACTTCTACGAGGCCTCCGCGGTGTTGCTGACCTTCGTCCTGCTGGGGCACTGGCTGGAGATGCGCGCCCGGGCCGGCGCATCCGACGCGATGCGGGCACTGCTCAAGCTCTCGCCGCCACGCGCGGTGGTGCGACGGGGCCACACCGAAGTCGACGTTCCCACCGCCGAGGTCGTGATCGGCGACACCGTGGTGGTTCGTCCCGGCGCCAAGATTCCCGTGGACGGCGAGGTCATCGAAGGCAGCTCGCAAGTGGACGAGTCGATGCTGACCGGCGAATCGATGCCTGTACGCAAGGACCCGGGCAGCTTGGTGGTGGGTGGCGCGATCAACAAGAGCGGTGCCTTTGCCTACCGCGCCACCAAGGTTGGCTCGGAGACCGCCCTCGCCCAGATCATCGCGCTGGTGCAGGAAGCCCAGAACTCCAAGGCACCCGCCCAACTGCTTGCCGACAGGGCCTCGCAGTGGCTGGTGCTGGCCGCGATCATCATCGGCCTGCTCACGTTTTCCGTCTGGTTCTGGTGGATCGGCCAGTCGTTGCTGTTCGCGCTCACGCTTACTATCACGGTGTTCGTGATCGCCTGTCCGGATGCGTTGGGTCTGGCCACTCCGATGGCCATCATGATCGGCACGGGACTGGGGGCGAAACAGGGCATCCTGTTCAAGCATGCCGAGGCAATCGAACAAAGTGCTCGGCTGGATGTGGTGATTTTCGACAAGACCGGCACCCTGACCGTGGGGCAGCCCGAAGTGGTCGAAGTCGCCGTGGCGGATGGCTGGACGGAGGAACGGATGCTGGCGCTGGCCGCATCAGTGGAGTCCCACTCGGAACATCCGCTGGCACAAGCGATCCTCAAGCGCGCAGCGCCTGTCTCCATGAAAGCAGCAGCCTTCAGCAACGTCGATGGCCGGGGTACCACTGGCACCGTCGAGGGCGCGAAGCTGTTGCTCGGAAACCGCCTGCTGATGATCGACGGGGGCGTCGCACTGGAGCCATTGCAGACGCAGGCGGAAAGATTGCAAAGCGGTGGCCGGACCGTGATCTACGTGGGCCGCGAACGGGCCTTGATCGGATTGATCGCGATCGCCGATGCAGTCCGCCCGACGTCGCGCGACACCATCGCCGAGCTCCACCGCCGCGGGGTCAAGGTCGCCATGATCACCGGCGACAACCGCCCGACCGCAGAGCGCGTCGCGGCCGAGCTCAACATCGACATCGTGCTGGCGGACGTGCTTCCGGGCGAGAAGGCCGACGAGGTGAAGAAGCTCCAGGCCCAGGGCCGGCGTGTGGGCATGGTCGGTGACGGCATCAACGACGCACCGGCCCTGACCCAGGCCGACGTCGGATTCGCCATCGGCGCAGGCACCGACGTCGCCATCGACAGCGCGGACATTGTGCTGATGCGCAGCGATCCGTACGACGTGGTGCGTGCAATTACCATCGCCCGCGGCACGCTGCGCAAGATGCACCAGAACTTGTGGTGGGCGGTGGGTTACAACGTGATCGCTTTCCCGCTGGCTGCCGGCGTACTTTATCCGTTCGTGCTGTCGCCCGAGATTGCCGCGCTGTCGATGTCCGGCAGCTCGGTCATCGTCGCGGCCAATGCATTGCTGTTGCGCCGCATGAAACTGGGCCGGGCCGCCGAGTACAACCCCACCTCGACCGCGCCAACCGTGGCCACGCCATGAGCATGTGCCGGACGCTTCCTCATCCACAACAGGCCAACCCATGAGCGATCCCGCACGTACCTTGCTGCATTTCCTGGGCGCCACCGGCACGGTGACCGGTTCGCGCTACCTGATCGAATCGTCGGGACAACGGGTTCTCGTCGATTGCGGTCTGTTCCAAGGCTACAAGCAGCTGCGCGATCGCAACCGCGCCGATTTCCCGGTACCGCCAGACACCATCGACACCGTACTGCTGACCCACGCGCATCTGGATCATTCCGGTTACATTCCCGCGCTGGTGCGCAACGGTTTTCGCGGCAAGGTGATCTGCACTCCGGCCACCCGGGACCTATGTTCGCTGCTGCTATCCGACAGCGGGCACCTGCTGGAAGAGGAAGCCAAGTACGCGCGAAAGAAGGGTTACTCAAAACATGCCCATCCCACGCCGCTGTACACGGCCGAGGATGCGGACACGGCGCTGGAGCGCTTCGTCACCCATGATTTCGACCGTGAGTTGGAGATCGGTCGCGGGCTGCGCGCCCGCTTCCACCCTGCAGGCCACTTGCTGGGGGCAGCGCAGATCAGTCTCGACATCAACGGGACGATTGTGCATTTCAGCGGAGATCTCGGTCGCACCCAGGACCCGATGATGCGTCCGCCACAGCCACTGCAACAGGCTGACGTGCTGGTGTGCGAATCGACCTATGGCAATCGTCAACATGCTCGCATGGACTCCGAAGCGGAGCTCGCTCCGGTTATTCGCCGCGTGGCGGCCCGTGGCGGCGTCATTGTCATCCCCGCCTTCGCTGTTGGCCGAGCACAAGGCCTGATGCTGCATATCGCCCGCTTGCGCCAGCGTGGCGAGATTCCCGGGATTCCGGTTTTCCTCAATAGTCCGATGGCGATCAATGCGACGGACATCTACCACCGCTATCACGGCGAACACCACGTCACGGATGCCGAATGCCAGGCCATGTATGAGCTGGCGACCATGGTCCGTACCGTGGACGAGTCGAAGGCGCTGAACCAGCGCCGCGGCCCGATGATCATCATCTCCGCCAGCGGCATGCTCACCGGCGGGCGCGTACTGCACCATCTGGAGGCGTTCGCTCCGGACTCGCGCAACGCAATCGTGCTGTCCGGTTACCAAGCGGGCGGCACGCGTGGGGCGTCGCTGATCGGTGGTGCGGACCGTCTGCGTATGTTCGGTCGGGACGTACCGATTCGTGCCGAGGTCGTCCCGCTGCAAAGCTTCTCGGGCCACGCCGATGCCGACGAGCTCCTGGCGTGGATGGGCGGGGCAACCCGTGTGCCCGGGATGACCTACGTCACCCACGGCGATCCGGATGCAGCCGACACCCTGCGGGCGCGCATCCAGCGCGAGCTCGGCTGGGACGCCCGCGTACCCGAACACCTGGAGCGCGTTGTAGTGGATGCCCGCCAATGAATGGCACCCACAACCGGTTGCGAATGGAGCGGGCCGGCATCGACACCTATCGGCAGCCCGTCGTCTACATGCACCGCGATTGCACCGTGTGCCGGGCGGAGGGGTTCGCGGCACTGACCCGCGTGCTTGTCCGCAGCGGACATCGCGAAGTGGTCGCCACCCTCAACGTGGTCACGGATGACCGGCTTGCCCTGGATGTCGCCGCATTGTCGGAGGCCGCCTGGAAAGCGCTCGACCCGGGTCCCGACGCTTGGGCCACGTTCAGCCATCCGTCTCCCCCGGCTTCGGCACCGGCGCTGCGGGCCAAGGTGTTCGGTCAGCGCCTGGACGAAAAGGATTTCCTGGGTCTGATGCGTGACACCGTGGACAACCGCCTGTCCGACATCGAATTGGCGGCATTCGTGACTGCTTGTACCGGCGAACGGCTCGATCACCAGGAGACCATCGGCCTGACGCGTGCCATGGTTTCGGTAGGACAACGGATCGACTGGGGTAGCGACACGGTACTCGACAAGCATTGCGTGGGCGGCCTTCCCGGCAACCGGACGACGCCCCTCGTGGTCGCCATCGTCGCCGCGGCCGGGCACCGGATCCCGAAGACGTCTTCGCGAGCGATCACGTCCCCGGCGGGGACCGCCGATACGATGGAAGTCATGGCGGCAGTGGCCCTGGATCTCGCCGCGATGCGTCGCGTGGTCGAGCGCGAAAACGGCTGCATCGTCTGGGGCGGCAACGTGGGCCTGAGTCCAGCCGACGATGTACTGATCGGGATCGAACGACCACTGGATTTCGACAGTGATGGGCAACTTGTGGCGAGCGTGCTGTCGAAGAAGGTTGCCGCTGGCTCCTCGCACGTGCTGATCGACATTCCGATCGGATCGACCGCCAAGGTGCGAACCGCTGACGCCGCCGATGCACTGGAAGGGCGATTGAAAGTCACCGCGAGAGCCATGGGCCTTTCGCTGGCAATCGCGCGAACCGACGGCCGTCAGCCCGTGGGCTACGGGATCGGGCCGGTACTGGAGGCGCGCGACGTCCTGTCTGTCCTGCGTGGCATCCCGGATGCGCCCCGCGATTTGCGCGAACGGGCCATCGATCTGGCCGGCGCCTTGCTCGACATCGCGCCTGGCACCAGGTCAGACACGGGCCGCGCGCAGGCCGAGGCTCTGCTGCAAAACGGTGCAGCCCTGCGGAAGTTCCTCGCGATTTGCGAGGCGCAAGGCGGCTTCCACGAACCTGTTCTCGCACCGCACGTGCGGCCGGTCCTCGCGTCGCGAAGCGGTGTTGTCGAAGGCGTCGACAATCGCCGCCTCGCGAAGATCGCCAAACTGGCCGGCGCACCGGCCAGTCAAAGCGCGGGCATTGATTGCCACATACGCATCGGCGATACCCTGCGTGCCGGGGAACCGATTTTCCATGTGCACGCACGGACGCCGGGTGAACTGGCCTACGCGCTCGAGTATGCAGCTTCGCAGCGGGATGTCTTCACCATCGGGACCGGCGCATGACACGGGTTCTGCTTCCATTCCCATCGCAGCGCGGCATCGCTGAGAACATGGCCCCCACGCTGGAGGCGCGGGTCGGTTGCGTGGACTGGCGCCGATTCCCGGACGGCGAGTCGCTGGTCGCCATCGACGATGCATTGTCAGGGGCGGACGTTGCGATCGTTGCCAGCCTGCATCACCCCGACGAGCTGTCGATCGCACTGCGCTTCGCGGCGGCGACCGCGCGCGAATTCGGTGCCCGCTCGGTCGGCCTGGTGGCACCCTACCTCGCCTACATGCGACAGGACACGCGATTCCATCGCGGCGAGGCGATCAGCGCGCCGTTGTACGCGCGATTTCTGGAGGAAAGTTTCGACTGGCTGGTAACGGTCGATCCACACCTGCACCGCAACCCGGAGCTTTCCGGGCTGTATCGCATTCCAGCGGCGCGCATGGCAGCGGCGCCGGTCGTGGCCGAGTGGATCCGTGACAATGTCCCCCACGCCATGCTCATCGGACCCGACAGCGAAAGCGAACAGTGGGTATCCGACATCGCACAGAAAGTCGGCCTGCCCTGGCAAGTACTGCAGAAGCAGCGGCACGGCGATCGCGATGTCGAGGTCAGCCTGCCCGATGCCGGGGCTGCTCGCGGACGCACACCGGTGATCGTCGACGACATCGTTTCCTCCGGGTGCACGGTGATCGAAACCCTTGGACACCTGCGCCGAATCGGCCTGCCTGCCGCGGTGTGCGTCGCCATCCACGCCGTGTTCGCCGAGGATGCCTACGACCAGTTGCTCAAGGCCGGCGCAGCCCGTGTCGTGAGCACGGATTCCATTCCGCACGCTTCCAACGCCATGTCGATCGCCGGACTGCTGGCTGGAGCCTGCAACGACTTGTTCGGGCGCACTCGCCCACGGGGGACCCGATGAATCCTTCACTGACTTGCTGCACGGCCATCGAACTCAGTTCAGACGAGCGGTAGCTGACCTATCGGCCGGCCACGGATCATCGCGTGGACGACCTCGGGCTTGCACAGTGGGTGAGCGGCCGCGGCGGCCGCAATGTCCACCCGGTTTGGTTCGCTCGCCCCTGCGGGCATACTCCATCTTCAGCGCAACCTCGGCATTTCGCCGGCGAACCTGGAGCGGATGCTGTGGAAGGAAAGCGGCCTGAAGGGGCCATCGGGCGAGTCCGGCGACATGCACGAATCATTGACGTCCCCATCGGAACAGGCGCAACGCGCCACTGCAGTTTATGTGGATGGCATCGTTCAGGACGTCGCCGCCATGGTCGCCTCTATCAGCGGCATCGACATCCTTGCCTTCCCGGATGGCGCCGACATGCACGCGCCCGCCATCCGTGCGAACGTAGTGGATGTTCCTGAGCGAATTGGCCTGGCGATCGACAGCGACTTGAACGAGCTTTTTTTCGGAGAATTTTTCCCGCGAAGCCGCACGAGTCCGTACGTTCGCACCGCACGTAGACGAGGAAAGGGAGATGGCTGACGGAATTGCCAGACTCGGAGCTTGGGAACGCCTGCAATGATCCGAGTTGACTACGCCCGCCGACATTCAGAAGCATGGGCAGCGGCGTCAACGGTCCATGCCCGTCAACACGGGGGCAAATCCACCACCGGGAGTCCGGAAGTTGGTGGTTTGCCCCCGATACATCCGGGCGGCGTAGAGCAGCACCTTGCCGCGATAGGCATAGCAACGGAAATCGACTTTGAACGGAGCCGCATGTAGGTCAGCGAGGCGCTCGCTGGGCGCCACGATTTCCTGGGCGATGTAGCTGGCACTGGCGATTTCGTCCCATACCCGACGCGTGAGCTTGTCGCCGCGGTATGTGGCCTTGCTGCCGAATCCGGCGGACGGTTTGAAGAAAAGATGACGCCGTCCTGCCCACATCGCGTCGCGATTCTGCGGCGTCAGCAATTCGGTCTTCGGGACTCCTGCGCACAAGGTGTCCACCGCGACTTGGCTGGCACCGATCGATTCCAGGAAGTCGCGGTTGCCCAGCAAGCTCAAGTTGCGTTTGTCCGAGTACAGCGCGTGCGCCCGCGGATGCGGGCTTACGGCCACGGTGCCGGCCAGGTAGGCGATCCGTATGGCGGCGTGGGCAGGTTGCTCGAACGCGAAGTCGGTCAGACGGTTGTAGATCATGTCGACGGCGTTTTCGCCCAGCCAAAGGCGATCCTGCTTCAGGACCAGGTCTTCGGGGCCGCAAATTTCGGCGCGATAGCCATGCCGCCGAAAGAGTTCGCGAAACAACACGAACTCCGGATAGAGGTACTGCTGTTGCGGCGACTCGTCGACGATGACCACGAGCCCCAGTGGCGTGGAACCGCGTTGCAGACGCCACTCCGTCAGCATGACTTCCAGAACGGCGACGTCCACGCCATCGATTGCTGTGGGCGGCTTGGTCACTTCGGACATGCACGCGCGCTGTGCCTGCCCGAGAACCGCATTGAGCAATACGCCGCCCGGATTGGTATTGATCTCTATGAGTTGAGGTCCGTTCCTTCCCATATGGAAATCCAGCCCCAGCAATCCACCCGGTGATCCTGGCTCGAAGCGGGCTATGTCGGGGGCCCATGCCATCACTGCCAACCGGTAGGTCGGCAAGGCGGTCACTTCCTCGATGGCGGCGACCACCTTTGCCGCTTGTTCAAGGCGACGACGCGAAACATAGATCGGCAGCACGGAAAACAAATGAGGGTGAGAGACTGCCAGTGCCTCGGGCAACCCATGCGCGCCAAGAACGCCGTCGAGGCTTGCATGAAGTGCCTGGGCGTCCACACCGAGGCAAAAACACTCGCTGTTGAGCGCCTCGATCGACGGGGCAGACGTGCAGATACCGGCACACGCGTTCGCCGCCACAGATGATTGATGCTCGTTCACGTGACTGGCTCGCCTTGATCATGCATCTTTCGCCGCCCGCCTGATGGAGTATAAGCCTCACCGATGATGCGCCCAGGCGATGGCATGGTCTGGCCTGGCCTTCGCACACCGGCCACGGCGATCACGCCTTTGGGCCGTGGGTCACATACACCCGGGTCGAGCCGTCGCGACCGATCAACACCACGTCATAGCGCTCGGGCGCGCCCACTTCCATACCGGGCGAACCCATCGGCATGCCGGGCGCGGCCAGGCCGCGCGCGTTCGGCCGCTCGGCCAGCAGGCGGCGGATGTCCTCCACCGGCACATGCCCCTCGACCACGTAGCCGTCGATCAGCGCGGTGTGGCAGGACAGGGCACGGGCCGGCACGCCGAAGCGCGCTTTCACCGCCGCCATCGGCTGATCCTGGTGCACGCTGACGGTGTAGCCGTGCGCGCGCATGTACTCGACCCATGCGCCGCAGCAGCCGCAGGACGGGTCACTGTAGACATCGAACGCGTTCGCCGCCAGCGCCACCGGCGCGAACAACATCGCAAACAGCAGGCTGATGCCCGCGCGGGAAAGCCAACGCTTCATCGTCATTCTCCTGGTCATTGTGCTGGCACGGGGGCGGTTTCCCACTGGACGGACACGATCTTCCAGCCGGCGCCATCCTTCCTGAGGTTGAGCATCTCGCGGCTGCGCAGCATGGCCGGCTTGCCCTTGATCGTGGCCTGCAGGTCGCTTTCGCTGCCGACCATCGCGGTGTCGCCCATCGGCATCGAGCCCAGCGAGACCGGCGTGATCCGCGCCGTTTTCAGGAAGGCGATGTCCTCGCCCAGATGGCCGCCCGCGTATTCATCGCGGGACTCCGTGCGGCCGCCCTCGCTGATGCTGGCGTCGGGCGCCAGCAGGGCGAGCACCGCCGCACGGTCGCCGTGCTGCAGGGCCGCGTGGAAGGCCTGCGCCGCGGCCTCGGCGGCCGGCGCCGCCTTGGGCTGCATTCCCGCAAGCGACAACGGCGCGGCCGCCGCGGAGCTGGCGGGCGTCGCGTGCCCGTGGTCGCCCTGCGCCGATGCCGCATGGCTGTGGCCGCCATCCTCGCCCATGTCCATGCCCGCCATGGTGCCGCCGCCATGCGCGTCCTCGTCGGCGTCGCCATGGCTGTGCATGTCCTCGTCCGGCGGCGCCTTCGCCACCATGTCCTTGTACTGCGCGGGTGTCATGCCGGGCAGCTTCTGCAGGAACGCCACCATGCTCCAGATGGTGGCGTCGTCGTGACTGGCGCCCCACGCCGGCATCGCGCTCATCTTGATGCCGTGCTTGATCACCCAGAACGCCGCGCGCGGGTCGGGCCGGAATTTCGCCAGCTCGGGCGGCTTCGGGTACAGGCCGGGGCGCATTTCGTTTTCGGCCATGCCTGGTGCCAGGTGGCAGCCGGTGCACATCGCCGCATACTGGCCGGCGCCCTTGAGGATCAGCGGCGGGTCGTCAAGCTTGGGCACGACGATGTCCTTCGCGTGGTGCGCGATCGAACGTTGGCGCAGCGCCTGCATCAGCGCGTAGACCGGTTTCGTGTGATGGGCGTCGGCACCGATGTTGTAGACGCCGGACCCGACGAAGGCACCGACGCCGGCGATGGCGACGACGCAGAGAATCACGACGGTGATGATGGCTTGTTTCATGGGCTTTCCTCAGAACCAGATGCGCAGGCCGGCGACCCATTGGCGGTCGAAAACTGCTTGATGATCGGCACGGGCGAAATCGGCCGTGGCGCCGAAGCGGCGCGTCCAGACTACGCCGATGTATGGCGCGAATTCACGCCGGATCTCGTAGCGCAAGCGCAAGCCCAGCTTCGCGTCCGAGATGCCGCTGCCGATGCCGCGTGCCGGGTCGGACTTGCCGTGCAGGTTGACCTCCAGCTCCGGCTGCAGGATCAGCCGCTGGGTGAACAGCAGTTCGTAGTCGGCACGCAGGCGCGCCGCGCTGCGGCCGGCAGGCCCGGCATAGGCGGTGGCCTGGATTTCGAACCAGTACGGCGCCAGGCCCTGCACGCCGAACGCGGCCCAGCTGCGCCGCGGGCCGGCGCCGAAGTCGTGGCGCACACCCAGTTGTGTACTCCAGAACGCGGCGACGGCGTGGTCCCACAACGCCTCGACCTCGCCATCGTCAAGCCTGCCGCCAGTGCGCTCGCCCTCGCTGCGCAGCCACAGCTTGTCCGCGTCGCTGCCGTACCAGCCTGCGCCTTCCCACGACTGGCCGTTGCCGTCGCGGCCGTGAAACGCTTCGAGCTGATCGACCAGCAGCATGCCGGCCGGCGCGCTGCCGTGCATGTGCAGCGCGTGCGCGGGACTGGCGGCGATGCCGTCGGAATAATCGCCGCTGCGTGCGTCCGCCGGCGCACGGCCGCCCGGCATCGGCTCCATGGCCCTGTCCGGCATCGCTCCCGTGTCGTATGCCGCGCCATGGTCCATCCCTTGCATCGAGCCGTGGTCCATCGGCGGCATCGCGCCATGGTCCATGCCGTGCATGGAGTGCGCGCCGGCGGGCGCAGCAGCCGGCGTGGCGGGGACGTGCGGCTTCCTCGCCTTCTTGACCAGCGTCTTCGCCGCCGGTGGCGCACTGCTGCCGGCGCTGGCCGGCATCGCCATGCCGTGCATGCCGGCGTGATCCATGCCCGGCATCGCGCCCATGTCCACCGGTGCGGTGCTGCCCGCCGAAGCCGGCGCGCTCTGCGCCGCTGCCGCCAGCGGCAACGCCAGCAGCAGCGCGGCCAGCAGCGCCGAACGGAGCGGAACGATCGAGGTGTCGCGACAAGGCGTCTTCATGCCACCACCACCTCGCGGAACATGCCCGCCTCCATGTGGTACAGCAGGTGGCAGTGGTAGGCCCAGCGGCCCGGCGCATCGGCCGTGACCGCATAGGTGATGCGCTGCGCCGGCTGCACGTTGATGGTGTGCTTGCGCACCTGGAACTGCCCGTCCGGATTCTCCAGCTCGCTCCACATGCCGTGCAGGTGGATCGGGTGGTTCATCATGGTGTCGTTGACCAGCACGATGCGCAGGCGCTCGCCGGTGTTGAAATGGATGGGCTTGGCGTCGGGGAACTTGATGCCGTCGAACGACCACATGAAGCGCTCCATGTTGCCGGTCAGATGCAGCTCGATCTCGCGACCGGGTTCGCGCGCGTCGAGCGGGCCGCCGACGGTGTGCAGGTCGGCGTAGGTCAGCACGCGGCGGCCGTCGTCGCGCAGGCCGATGCCCGGGTCATCGAGGTTGCTGCGCGGCGTGTCGACACGCATGTCCACGCCGGGCCCGTATTCGGTGCGGGCATGGCGCACCACCGGTGCGGGACTGGTCGCCATGCCCGCCACGCCGCCATGCTCCATGCCGGGCATCGCGGCGTGGCCGCCGCCGTGGTCCGCATGCGACATCGCGCCCATCATGTCCTGCATGCCCAGCCACAGGCGCCGGTCCAGCGCCGGCACCTCGGCTTCCATGCCGGCACGCGGCGCCAGGGTGCCGCGTGCGTAGCCGCTGCGGTCGATCGACTGAGCGAACAGCGTGTACGCGCGCGCGTCCTGCGGCTCGACGATGACGTCGTAGGTTTCGGCTGCCGAGATGCGGAATTCGTCGACCGCCACCGGCTGCACGTCCTGGCCGTCGGCGGCGATCACCGTCATCTTCAGGCCGGGAATGCGCACGTCGAAGATGCTGGACGACGAACCGTTGATGAAGCGCAGCCGGATCTTCTCGCCGGGCCTGAAGATGCCGGTCCAGTTGCCGGTCGGCGTCGTGCCGTTCATCAAGTAGGTGTAGGTGTAGCCGGAGACGTCGCCCAGGTCGGTCGGGTTCATGCGCATGGCGTTCCACATCCGGCGCATCGCCAGCGCCTGGCGCAGCCCCTTTTCGCGCACATCGCGGAAGAAATCCGGCACGGTCGGCTGGGCGAAGTTGTAGTAGTCGCTCTGCTTCTTGAGCCTGGCGTAGATGCGCTCGGGGTCCTCGTCGGTCCAGTCGTTGAGCATCACCACGTAGTCGCGATCGGTCGGGTAGCGCTCGGGGCCGGCCGGCTCGATCACCAGCGGGCCGTACAGCGCGTTCTGTTCCTGGAACCCTGAGTGCGAGTGATACCAGTAGGTGCCGCTCTGGCACACCTGGAACTGGTAGAGAAAGCTTTCGCCCGGCGCGATGCCGCCGAAGCTGAGGCCGGGCACGCCATCCATCCGGAACGGCAGGATGATGCCGTGCCAATGGATCGAGGTGGGCACGCGCAGGCGGTTGGTCACGCGCAGGTTTACCGTGGTGCCCTGCCTCCAGCGCAGCAGCGGGCCAGGCACGCTGCCGTTGACGGTGGTCGCCGGCCGCGCCACCCCGGTGAAGTTGACCGTGGCCTCGACGATGTCGAGTGCGAACTCGGTACCGCCGAACACGCTGGGCTGGCCGGGGCTGGTCAGCGCCCAGGCATTGGGCGGACGCAGCAGGCCGAGGCCGGCCGCCGCGCCGCCCAGGGCCAGGCCCTGCACGAAGCGCCGCCGCGACAGATCGGCCGCGGACGGTGGGGGAAAGGGATTCACGTGGGCATCCTTCGGTGGAGGCATCGGCAGTCGACGCCGGTCACGGGCCGCCTTCACGTTCACCGTCGGGCGAGCGTGAAGGCGTGGTCGCAGTGCGCTGAATCAGCCGGCGGGCGGCCGCAGCGGCGGCGCCTGCACGACGCTGGGCGCCAACGCGAAGGATGGCGAAACATGCCAGGGTTCCGGTGCCACCGGCACCAGCCCGGCCAAGGCGAACGCCGGCAGGATGCTGCCGCACGCCGCCGCACAGTAGGCCGAACCCATCGAGCCATGCGCGTCGTGGCCCCGGTCGCCGCAACAACCGGACTGATCGGCCATGGCGTGGTCGCCATGGCCGTCGAGCTGGGCGACGGTCGACGCGGGCGCGGCTTGAAGCGCGCCACCAGCCGCCCCGCGCGGCATGCCGTGCACCGGCGCCAGCGCGAGGATCAGCCACGCCAGCCAGGCCATCGCCCGGAAGGACGGCAAGCATGCGGCGTGACGTGGCGAGCGGCTCATCGGCACAGCATAGGGGGCGTGCCGATGGGCCTCAACCCTGGACGCGGCTCCATCGCGACACGACCGAAGCCCGCCGCGGTTCGTCCGCCACCGGGCGAACTACTGGGTATAGCCCATGTGCAGGGTGATCTTGTCGCCGGCCTTCAGGTTCGCCACCGACGCCGGCGGGAAGTGCACGCGCAGCGACATGCCGGCCGAGCTCACCTCGACGATGCCGGTCTTGGTATCGACCGAGCTCACCGTGGCAGGCATCATGTGCATGCTGCCGTTCTTGTTGTGGCGCATCATCTGGTGATGCATGCCTCCCATCTGGCCCATGCTGCTCGACGCCGGCGCCGGCGCCATGCTTCCGCTGTCCTGGGCACTGGCTGTGCCGAACGCCAGGCAAAGGCCGAGGGTGGCCGTCGAAACGATGATTTTCGGCGAGAACGTCATGATGATTCTCCGCGCAGATGGACGGCCGAAGCGGCGTGCCTGGCCGGTTGCAACACTGCAACAGGCAAAGCCTGCGCCGGTCGATGTGCAGGAAAGGTTACGTGCTGCGACGGGGAGCCCGCTGCCGGCCTCTATACTGGGCTCCCCCGCCCGCCGTGACCGCCATGAATTATCGCCACGCCTATCACGCCGGCAACTTCGCCGATGTCCTCAAGCACGTCGTGCTGCTCGCGCTGGTCGAGGCGCTGCAGGCCAAGCCCGCGCCGTTCTGCTACATCGACACCCACGCCGGCAGCGGCAGCTACCCGCTGGAGGGTTTCGAGGCGAAGAAGACCGGCGAGCACAGGGACGGCATCGCGCGCCTGCACCCGGCCGAAAAGGTGCCGCCGCTGCTCAGGCGCTGGCGCGACGGCATCCTCGGCGGCGAGGGCAACGAACAGGGCCTGAAGCACTACCCCGGCTCGCCGCTGCAGGTCGCCCGACTGTTGCGCCCCGGCGACAGCGCCCAGCTGTGCGAACTGCACGTCGAGGAAGCGGCGAAATTGCACGAGCTGTTCCGCGGCAATCCACAGGTGCACGTGCACCAGCGCGACGGCTACGAGGCGCTGAAGGCGCTGCTGCCGCCGAAGGAAAAGCGCGGTCTGGTGCTGATCGACCCGCCGTACGAGGCGCAGGAGGCCGAGTACAAGCTGATCGAGCAGGCATTGAAGTCGGCCCTGCTGCGCTGGCCCACCGGCATCTACGCGGTGTGGTACCCGATCAAGCTGCGCAGCCAGGTGCAGCCGTTCCTGCGCAAGCTGCAGCACAGCGGGGTGAAACGCATCCTACGCGCCGAGCTGCTGGTGCATCCGGACGATTCGCCGCTGCGCCTCAACGGCTCGGGCATGGTCATCCTCAACGCACCATGGAACCTCGACGACACCCTGCGCGAACCGCTGCGCGTGCTGGCCGGCCTGCTCTCGCAGGATCGCCCGGCCGAATGGAAGCTGGACTGGCTGCTGGACGAAGCCGGCAGCCAGCTGAACACGCCCAGCCCGCTGCCCGCCTCGCGACTACCGCGGTCGCCGGGTCGCCGCTAAGCTCGACGCACCCGCCAGCGTTCCTCCAGGAGCACGACCATGCGCAGCCGCCCCACCTCCCTGCTGATCCGCCTCGCCGTACCGGCCGCCGTGCTGATGCTGGCGGCCTGCGCTCCCGCACCGATCTACAAGGCCGGCGCCGCCACGGTGACCGCCGCACCGTTCCAGGTCGCACAATCGCCGGAGAAATTCAGCAGCAGCGAGGTAATCTGGGGCGGGCGTATCGTGCAGGTCAAGGTATTCGCCGACCACAGCGAGATCGAACTGCTGGCCTACCCGTTGGACGCCTCGCAACGCCCGAAGGCGAACGACAGCGGCAACGGCCGCTTCATCGCCGTGATGCCCGGCTACGTGGAGCCGCTGGACTACCCCGCCGGCGCGCTGATGACGGTCAACGGCAAGCTCAACGGCAGCCGTGCCGGCAAGGTCGGCGAAGCCGACTACGTGTTCCCGCTGGTCAGCGTGGCGCAGTCGCATGTCTGGACCGCCGAGGAAATGAACAAGGGGCGCAACAACGTGCACTTCGGCGTGGGCCTGGGCGTCGGCATCCGCTGACCTCCCCCCGAACCCGGAACGCCCTCGCCTCCCGTAGGAGCGCACCCTGTGCGCGATGCCTTTCGTCACGTGACGAAGAGCATCGCGCACAGGGTGCGCTCCTACGGCGAATCCTCATCGCATCGGGTGGCTTACACTTCACGGCCATCGTCGAAGGAACTGCACATGTCAGGTCACGCCGCCAACCCGGTCAAGGCCATCTTCCTCGCGCTTGGCGCGAACTTCGCCATCTTCGTGGCCAAGCTGTTCGCCGCCTTCGTCACCGGCTCCGGCGCGATGATGGCCGAGGCGGTGCACTCGCTGGCCGACTGCGGCAACCAGGGCCTGCTGCTGCTCGGCATCCGCCAGGCGAAGCGGCCGCCGTCGGACGAGTTTCCGCTGGGCTGGGGCCGCGCGCTGTATTTCTGGTCGTTCCTGGTGGCGATACTGCTGTTCAGCGTGGGCGGCATGTTCTCGATCTACGAGGGCGTGCACAAGCTCACCAATCCCGAGCCGCTGAAATGGCCGTGGCTGGCGCTGGGCGTGCTCATGTTCGGCATCGTGGTGGAGGGCATCTCGATGCGCGGCTGCCTGCAGGAAGTAAACAAGGCCCGCGGCACGCAGGACCTGTGGACCTGGTTCCGCGAAACCCGCTCCAGCGAACTGCTGGTGATCTTCGGCGAAGACCTGGCCGCCCTGGTCGGCCTGTGCCTGGCCGCGCTCGCGGTGGGCGCCACCATGCTCACCGGCAACCTGATGTTCGACGCCGCCGGCACCATCGCCATCGGCGCGCTGCTGATCGTGGTCGCGGTGCTGGTGGCGATCGAGGTCAAGGCCTTGCTGATCGGCCAGGGCGTGGAGCCGCGCCGCCGCGACGAGCTGCTGGCGTTCCTCAAGGCCCGCCCCGAAGTCGCCGAAGTGCTGAACCTGATCACCCTGCAGATGGGTGCCGACGTGATGGTCGCAGTGAAGGCGCGCATGCAGCCCACCGCCAGCCTGATCGACGCGATCAACACCGTCGAGGCGGCGATGAAGGCCGAGTTTGGCGATGTGCGCTGGAGCTTCTTCGAGCCGGACAACGCGGACTGAGCCGCCGCGGCATACTTCTCCCGTTCCCCCGCAAGGCATTCCCGGCAAGTCCCATGCGCAACCCTCTCCAGGAACAACTCCTCAAAGCCGGTCTCGTCAACAAGGCCAAGGCGGCGCAGGTCGTGCGCGAGCAGGCGAAGAAGCACCAGGGCAAGGCACCGGTGGCGCCGAGTGCCGAGGAACTGGAAGCGCGGCGGCTGCAGGCGGAGAAGGCCGAGCGCGATCGCGCGATTGCTGCCGAACGCAATGCGCAGGCGCGCGCGAACGAGGCGCGGGCGCAGGTTCGCCAGATCGTCGAGGCGCACAAGGTGAAGCGCGAGGGCGAGATTGCCTATCGCTTCACTGACGGCGACAGGATCAAGGACGTGCTGGTGAACGAACCGCTGCGCGCGCAGCTGGCCGCCGGCACGCTGGTGATCGTGCGCTACGGCGAAGGTTACGAGCTGTTGCCGCGCGTGGCGGCCGACAAGATCCGCGAACGCGATGCGACGATGATCGTGCTCGACCACGGCCGCACCGAAGCCGGCAGCAGCAGCGGCGCGGACGACGAGTATTACCGGCAGTTCGAAGTGCCGGACGACCTGATCTGGTGACGCCTCAGCGCTTCGCTTCCAGCAGATCCCAGCCGTTGCCGTACAGGTCCTCGAACACCGCCACCGTGCCGTAGGCTTCGTGCCGCGGCTCCTCGCGGAAATGCACGCCTTGGGCGCGCATGCGCTGCCAGTCACGCTGGAAGTCGTCGGTGTGCAGCAGCAGGAACACGCGGCCGCCGGTCTGGTTGCCGATGCGCGAGGCCTGCTCGTCGCTATTCGCCTTGGCCAGCAGCAAACGCGTTTCGCTGGAACCGGGCGGCGCCAGCAGCACCCAGCGTTTGCCGCCGCCCAGGTCGGTGTCCTCGACCAGTTCGAAGCCGAGCGCGCGGGTGTACCAGGCGATCGCCTCGTCGTAATCGGCGACCAGCAGCGCCAGGGCGCCGAGATGCTGTTTCATTTCCTTGCCTTGACGGTCGGCAGCGGCCCCAGTGCCGCCTGCAGTTTTTTCGTCAGCTTCGCGCGCACCAGCGTATAGGCATCGAGCACGAATGCCTCCAGCTCCGCCGTGGCGAAGCGCTGCGGCTCGACGATCGAGATCCAGTGCGCGCGCGCCAGGTACGGCGCGGGGATGATGCCGGGCTGGTCGGTGAGTTCGAGGAACCGCTGGTCGGCCACCTTGCATGACAGCCGGCCGCCTTCGCTGCCGTCCGACGGCATCACCGCGAACATCTTGCTGCCCACGCTGAACACCCTGTCGACGCCCCACTTGGTATCGCGGCTGACGCCGGGCCAGTGGCCGCACAATGCATCCAGCTGGGCGGCGCTGAGACCGTGCTTCGCTTGGCGGGTCATGCGGTGCTCCGGGAAAATCCAGCCCGCATTGTGCGGGGCGGGGCGGCGCCTGTCTGCCCGCGTGGCCACCTCCCGTGCTGCAACATCGGTCCGCCGGCGTGGGCGCCGTTGCCATGCATCCGCGGCGGTTCGCCACGAGCCCCGTCATTGCAAATTCATGTTGCATTGCACACAATACGCAAAAGTACGGACCTGCCATGATCCCCGCCATCGACTTCGCCGCTCCCACCCGCTACGCCTCGCTGCCGCCACGCGCCAGCGAGCGCTTCGCGCGTCCGCGCGTGCGGCCCGCGCCGCGCGGCGAACAGGTACGTACCGAGGACGGCCGCGAACTGGTGCTGCGCATGATCGAGCCGGGCGACGTGGCGGCAATGCAGCGCTGCTTCACCCGACTGTCGCCGGAGGATATCCGCCGCCGTTTCCTGCATGCGATGTCCGAGTTGCCGACGCCGATGGCGCAGCGGCTGTGCCGCATCGATTCCAAGCTCGAGACCGCCTACGTGCTGATGGACGAATCCATCAAACCGGCCGAGATGCGCGGCGTGGGCCGGATCTACGTGGACGAGGCCACCGACAGCGCCGAGTTCTCGGTACTGGTGGAGCACGACTGGAGCCGCCGCGGCTTGGGTGCCCTGCTGATGCGGCACCTGGTCGAAGACTGCCGCCGCCGCGGCCTGGCCGAGCTGTGGGGTTACGTGCTGCTGGAGAACCGGCCGATGCTGCAGCTGTGCAAGGAGCTGGGCTTCGCCCAGCGGATGCTGCCGGACGAGCCGGGCACCGCACAGATCACGCTGAAGCTGTAGAAACGCAGCCGGCCTGCACGGGCCGCCGCGTTACACTTGTCGGCTATGCCCAGCCCGATCAAGCACCCGCCCCTGCCCACCAGCCCGAAACAGCGCCGCTACTGGACGCCGCCGCACGGCTCCGCGCGGGCACTGCTGCTGGCCGAGGCGGCGCGCGCGCACGGCGGCCTGCTGGTGGTGGTGGCGCGCGACACCCAGCGCGCGCAGGCGCTGGAAGCGGAACTGAAGATTTTCGCCGGTGGGCTGCCGGTGCTGCACTTCCCGGACTGGGAAACGCTGCCGTACGACGTGTTCAGCCCGCACCCGGAGATCGTCTCGCAACGCGTCGCCACGCTGTATCGACTGCCGGGCGTGAAGCGCGGCGTGCTGGTGGTGCCGGTGGCCACGCTGATGCAGCGGATCGCGCCGCACTCGCACATCACCGGCTCCGGGCTGGTGCTGGCGAAGGGCCAGAAGCTGGATCTCGCCGGCGAGCAACGCCGGCTGGAAGCGTCCGGCTACCGCCATGTGCCGCAGGTGGCCGAGCCGGGCGACTTCGCGGTGCGCGGCGCGCTGCTCGACATCTTCCCGATGGGCACCGCCGAGCCGTACCGCATCGAGCTGTTCGACGACGAGGTGGAGTCGATCCGCAGCTTCGATCCGGAAACCCAGCGTTCGCAGCAGCCGGTGGACCGGGTCGAGCTGCTGCCCGCGCGCGAGTTTCCGCTCACCGAGGAAGCGGCGAAGGAGTTCCGCGGCAACCTGCGCGAGCGCTTCCCGATCGACGTGCGC
This sequence comes from Rhodanobacter sp. OR87, assembly GCF_000473345.1. NCBI lineage: Bacteria > Pseudomonadati > Pseudomonadota > Gammaproteobacteria > Lysobacterales > Rhodanobacteraceae > Rhodanobacter > Rhodanobacter sp. OR87. The sequence continues at coordinate 29,825 of NZ_AXBJ01000020.1, read as the reverse complement.
CGCTGCCCGCTGTACCAGGACATGAAGGAAGGCGTCACGCCCGGCGGCATCGAGTATTACCTGCCACTTTTTTTCCAACAAACCGCCACGCTGTTCGACTACCTCGCCGACGATGCGCTGTTCGTGCTCGGCGAAGGCGCCGGCGAAGCCGCCGACCAGTTCTGGGCGCAGACCGCCGAACGCTACGACCAGCGCGCGCACGACATCGAACGCCCGGTACTGCCGCCGGCCGAACTCTACCTGCCGCCGGAACAGTTGCGCGAGCGACTCAACAAGCGCCTGCGCGTGGAGGTGGTCGAGCCCGGCCACGAGCACGCCGTCGACACCGGCACCCAGCCGGCGCCGGAGCTGCCGCTGAATCGCAAGGGCGAGGAGCCGGGCACGTCGCTGCGGCATTTCCTGGCCAGCTATCCGGGCCGGGTACTGATCGCCGCGGATTCGGCGGGGCGGCGCGAGGCGCTGGTCGAGACGCTGGCCGGCGCCGGGATGAAACCGGACAACGTGGACGGCTGGACGTCCTTCCTTGCTGAAGATGCACAACGTTTTGCCATCACCATCGCGAGCCTGGAACAGGGCTTCGCGCTGACCAAACCCGCGATCACCGTACTTACCGAGCGCGAGCTGTACGGCGAGCGGGTGCGCAGCGAGCGCGAGCGCAAGCGCCGCCGCGGCACTGCACGCGACCCCGAAGCGATCATCCGCGACCTCACCGAGCTCACTCCGGGTGCACCGATCGTGCACGTCGACCATGGCGTGGGCCGCTACCAGGGCCTGGTCTCGATGGACGTGGGCGGCATGGACGGCGAGTTCCTCACCATCGAGTACGCCAGGGGCGACAAGCTGTACGTGCCGGTGGCGCAGCTCGGCCTGGTCAGCCGCTACTCCGGCACCGCGCCGGAGCTGGCGCCGCTGCACTCGCTGGGCGGCGATGCGTGGGAACGCGCACGCAGGAAGGCGGCAGAGAAAGTGCGCGACGTGGCCGCCGAGCTGCTGGCGATCTACGCGCAGCGCCAGGCCCGCGGCGGCGAGTCGCTGCCGATCGATCGCCAGCTGGTGGAAGAGTTCGGCAGCAGCTTTCCGTTTGAGGAAACTCCCGACCAGGAAAGCGCCATCGAGGCGGTGCTGGATGACCTGGCCGCGCCGCGTGCGATGGACCGGGTGATCTGCGGCGACGTCGGTTTCGGCAAGACCGAGGTGGCGCTGCGCGCCGCGTTCGCCACCGCCACCGCCGGCAGGCAGGTCGCCGTGCTGGTGCCGACCACCCTGCTCGCCCAGCAGCACTACCGCAACTTCGCCGACCGCTTCGCCGACTGGCCGGTGCGCGTCGACGTGCTGTCGCGCTTCAAGTCCGCCAAGGAAGTGAACGAGGCGCTGAAGCGTCTGGCCGACGGCCAGATCGACGTGATCGTGGGCACGCACAAGCTGCTGCAGCCAGACGTCAAGTTCAAGAATCTCGGCCTGGTCATCGTCGACGAGGAACAGCGCTTCGGCGTGCGCCAGAAGGAACAGCTGAAGAAGCTGCGCGCTGAGGTCGACCTGCTGACGATGACTGCCACGCCGATCCCGCGCACGCTGAACATGGCGATGGCCGGCCTGCGCGACCTGTCGCTGATCGCCACGCCGCCGGCGCACCGCACCGCCGTGCGCACCTTCATCTCGGCGTGGGACCCGGCGACGATCCGCGAGGCGCTGCAGCGCGAGCTGTCGCGCGGCGGCCAGGTGTACTTCCTGCACAACGAGGTGCAGAGCATCGAGCGCACCGTGCGCGAGCTGGAGGAACTGGTGCCCGACGCGCGCATCCGCATCGCCCACGGCCAGATGCCCGAGCGCGAACTGGAAGGCGTGATGGCGGATTTCCACCGCCAGCGCTTCAACGTGCTGGTGTGCACCACCATCATCGAAACCGGCATCGACATCCCCACCGCGAACACCATCATCATCGACCGCGCCGACCGCTTCGGCCTGGCCCAGCTGCATCAGTTGCGCGGCCGCGTCGGGCGTTCGCACCACCGCGCGTATGCCTATCTCGTGGTGCCCGACCGCCGCTCGATCACCGCCGATGCGCAGAAGCGGCTGGAGGCGCTGGCTTCGCTGGAAGAACTCGGTGCCGGTTTCACCCTGGCCACCCACGACCTGGAGATCCGCGGCGCCGGCGAGCTGCTCGGCGACGAGCAATCCGGCCAGATCCAGGAGATCGGCTTCGGCCTGTACACCGAATTGCTGGACCGCGCGGTGCGCGCGCTGAAGTCGGGCAAGGTGCCGGATTTCGACCTGAGCAGCGAACACGAAACCGAGGTCGAGCTGCACCTGCCTGCGCTGATCCCCGACGATTACCTGCCCGACGTGCACCACCGCCTCACCTTGTACAAGCGCATCGCCAGCGCACGCAGCGAGGACGAGCTGCGCGACCTGCAGGTGGAGATGATCGACCGCTTCGGCCTGCTGCCGGAGCCGACCCGGCAGCTGTTCGCCGTGGCCAGCCTGAAACTGATGGCGACCCCGCTCGGCATCCGCAAGCTCGACTTCGGCGCCAACGGCGGTCGCATCGTGTTCCGCGAGAAGCCCGAGGTGAACCCGATGACCATCATCCAGCTGATCCAGCGCCAGCCGCGCGTGTACAAGCTGGACGGCCAGGACAAGCTGAAGGTGATCCTGGAGCTCCCCGGCGCCAGCGAGCGCATCCGCAGCGCGCAGGAACTGCTGGTGATGCTGGGCGCGCGCCGGCCGGCCTGAGTCCGAGCCACCGCCGCGCCGGCGGTTTCCGGCGCCGGGGCTGACGATAGTCACTGGCCGTCGAGTCCCGCGCTTTGCACAATGCCTCGATGCCGCCACGGATGACCCTCCGCGTCCGGATTGAACCACCTCGGCTGCCGCCGGCCATGCCACGCTCGCCCGGAGCACCGGCCACCGGGGCATGGCCGGGGGATTCGCCAGGCGCAGCGCCGTGGCACGGCCCGTGCTTGATACAAAAACGAAGGATGATGCACGTTCAACGGTTGTCGCTCGCGCCGTCGCGCGTCCGGCACGGAAAGGGCCAGCATGGCGGGGAATGCCCCCACCTGATGCCGGGACGTGGAGGCCATGGGACGGCCGGCAAACGCATCATCCACCGGCAGTCCTGCAAGACGCTCGCACAGCGGGGGGAAGACATGGAGAGGCTGACCACAACGCCGACAACGGCCCGCCGCAGGCGGTCGTGGTGCGGCCTCGTGCTCGGCCTGCTCTGCTGGTTCGGGCTGGGCACGGCCCAGGCCGCCACCCCGCTGAACGGCGCCTGGCGCGAGGCGCATCCCCGCGATACCCCGCAGACAGTGCTGAGCGAGTACCACGCCGGCCTGCTGAAAAGTTTCGACCCGTCCCTGCTGCAACGGTTTCCGCAGGGCGATGCCGGCAACTGGGTGGTGATCACGGCGCAGCCGCCCTGGGACGACAGCGCGCGGGTGCTGACGATCTACCCGGCCACGCTGGGCACGGTCACGGTGTTCGGCGGCGCCCAGCCACAGACGCTGGCGCTGGACGACTTCAGCGAATCGCTGCATGGCCACGGCCGGCTGGCCTGGCAGCTGCCGGCCGGCCTGGCCGCGTCGGCGCCGATCCTGTTGAAGTTCGAACCATCGCAGACGCTCAGCGCACCGGTCCGCTTCCACCTGGAAACCGCGGGCGAGTACGCGCGCAACGACGCGCGCTGGCTGGTGCTGGCCAGCGCCTGCTTCGCGGTGATGCTGACGATGGTGCTGATGGCGCTGAGCTTCGCGCTGATGCTGCGTGACGTCACCTATGCGTGGTACGCCGGCTACGTGCTCTGCTACGCGCTGATCCAGGGCATCCAGACCGGCTTCGTGTTCCATCCGATGGAATGGCAGTGGCTGTCGGGCATGGCCTTGCTGGCCGGTTCGGCCGCGGTGGCGCTGTCGGTCGCGTTCGCCTCGCTGTTCATGATGCGCTTCTGCGAACTGCAGCGTTACGCACCGCTGCTGCGGGTGCCGGTCACGGCGCTGGCCGTCGGCATGATCCAGCTGGTGCTGATGCGCAGCAGCCGGATCCCGCTGCTGGTCGACGTGGCGCAACTGCTGCTCAACCCGTTGCTGATGATCGGTGCGGTGCTGCTGCTGGTGGCCGCCATCGTCGCCGCGGCACGCGGTTCGCGCCAGGCGTGGTTCTTCCTGGCCGGCTGGACGCCGCTGCTGCTGCTCACCGCGCTGACCAGCGCCCAGGTCGGCGGCGCGCTGCCGCGACTGGACTGGCTCAACGACGCCAGCCTGGCCGGCGGCGCGTTCGAGGCGGTGGTGCTGTCGATCGGCCTGGCCGACCGTGCGCTCAGGCTGCGCCACGACCGCGACATCGTGCGGGTGCTGGCCGACCACGACGCGCTCACCAACGTGCTCAACCGCCGCGCCTGGACCGAGCGCGCCAGCACCCTGCTGTCCGGCGGACCGCCGCGGCCGATTGCGCTGCTGTTCCTCGACCTGGATCATTTCAAGCTGCTGAACGATCGCCACGGCCACAACGCCGGCGACCGTGCGCTGGTCGCGGTGGCCAAGGCACTGGCCGCCGAGCTGCGCCCCACCGACCTGCTCGGGCGCTACGGCGGCGAGGAGTTCGTCGCCCTGCTCGACGGCATCCCGGCGCAGCAGGCCATGCAGGTGGCAACCCGCCTGTGCCGGCGCGTGCATCGGCTGGAGATACCTGTCAGTGAGGACTCGTTGCTGCTCAGCGTCAGCATCGGCATCGCCGTACGCCGGGAAGGCGACGACGTGGAATCCCTGGTCGATCGCGCCGACCAGGCCATGTATGACGCCAAGCTCGGCGGCCGCAACCGGGTCTGCCTGCACGCCGACAGCCTGACGCCCCGCACCAGCCCCCACCTGCACGTGGTGGAGAAACGCGAGCGCTGAAAGCCGGCCGCGGTCAGCCTGCCGCCAGCCCGCGTGCCGCCGCCACCACGTCGGCCTCGCCCGGCAGCACCAGTAGCGCCGCACCGGCCAGCGGGGTGAAGGTGTCGGCGCCGACCACGCGCTTCATCGGTGTGGCGCCGCAGCCGCCCTCGACGATCGCGGTGATCACGCCCTCGCCCACGCCGGCGCTCTTGCGCCCCTCGTCCAGCACGATGATGCGCCTGGCCGTCTTCGCCTGTGCCGCGATGAAGGCGTCGTTGAGCGGCGCCAGCCAGCGCAGGTCGACCACGCGCACCTGCCAGCCCAGTTCCTTTTCGATCGTGCGCGCGGCACGCAACGCCATCGGCACGCCGTTGCCGAAGGTGAACACCACCAGGTCGTTCGCCGCCTCGTGGTAGAGGCGGCCCTCGCCCAGCGTCATCGCCTGGTCCGGTGCCGGATAGTCGAACTGCCACTGGCCGTCGCCGGCTTCGTACAGGTCCTTGGTCATGTACAGCGCGATCGGCTCGAGGAAGGCGCACACGCGGCCGTCCACTTTCGCCAGCGCCATCAGCGTGCGCAGCATCAATGCCGCGTCGTCGCCGCGGCTGGGGCAGCCCACCACCAGGCCGGGAATGTCGCGCAGCGCGGTGATCGAGTTGTCGTTGTGGAAGTGGCCGCCGAAACCCTTCTGGTAGCCCAGCGAGGCCACCCGCATCACCATCGGGTTGCGGTACTGGCCGTTGGAGAAGAACTGCAGCGACGCCGCCTCGCCGCGGATCTGGTCGCAGGCGTTGTGGAAGTACGCCAGGTACTGGATCTCCGGGATCGGCAGCATGCCCATGTTGGCGTAGCCCTGGGCCAGGCCCAGGATCATGGTTTCATCGAGCAGCGTGTTGAACACGCGGCTGCCCTTGAAGGTCTTGTTCAGCCCCTTGGTGACGGTGTACACGCCGCCCTTCTGCGCCACGTCCTCGCCGAACAGCAGCGCCTCCGGGTACTTCGCCAAGAGATCGTGCAGCGCCTGGCCGATCTGGATCGCCAGGTGCCGCGGCGGCAGCTTCTCCGGCAGCTTCGCCTCGCCGCCGAACACGGCCAGCCGCTTCTCCGCATAGTCGGCGCGCGTGGCCTCGGCTTTCACCGCGGCCGGCGTGTACGGCGCCAGCGGGGCCATCACGTCTTCCAGCGAGGTCAGTCGATGGCGCGAATCCGCATCCTCGGCAGCGGCGAAGCAGCGCTTGCGGGTGGCTTCGTACAGATCCAGCAGTGCGTCCTTCGAATACAGGCCGGACGCCAGCGCGATGTCGGCCGAACGCAGCAGCGGGTCGGAGCATTCGACCGCAAAGAGTTCCTCGATGCTGCGCCACTCGATCTCGAAGTCGGTGCCGGCGTGGCCCATCACGCGGGTGGTCTTGAGATGCAGGAAGGTCGGCCGGCGGGTCGTGCGGCAATGCTCCACCGCACGCTGCACCTGGGCATAGCCCTCGGCCAGGTCGAGGCCGTCGGCGAAGAAATAATCGAGGTTGGCGCGATGCTGGTAGTTGGCCGCGACCCAGCCGGTCGGCGTCTTCACCGAGATACCGATGCCGTTGTCCTCGCACACGAACAGCACCGGCGCCGGCAGCTTCTGGTACGCCGTCCATGCCGCGGCGTTGAACGAGGTCTGCGCGCTGGCGTGGTTGCTGGAGGCGTCGCCGAACGAGCAGATCGCGATGCTGTCGTCGGGGATCGGCAGCTGGTGGCCGATGCGCCGCGCCTGCTCGATCGCCACCGCGGTGCCGAGCGCCTTGGGCAGGTGCGAGGCGATGGTGGAGGTCTGCGGCAGCACCCACAGCGGCTTGCTGCCCCACACCTTGTGGCGGCCGCCGGAGGCCGGATCGTCCTTGCTGGCGGCAAAGGACAGCGCCGAATCCATCACCGGGTCCATGCCCGGGATCTTGCGGAAGCGCTCGGCCATGAAGCCGCCGGAGCGGTAATGCAGGAACGCCGGATCGGTGTGCCGGGTCAGCCGCGCCACCATCGCGTTGCCTTCGTGGCCGGACGAACCGATCGTGTAGAACACCTTGTTCTGCACGCGCAGCACGCGCGCCATCAGGTCGAGGTGGCGCGAGATCAATTGGGATTCCAGCAGCTCGCGAAAGCCGCGTGCGTCCAGCGCGCTGCCCGGCAGCACTGCCTCGCCGTCGCGCGGCGCGGCGCGTGCCTCGCCCTGCCACAGCTGCACGAACTCGATGAAGTTCTGGTCGACGACTTCGGCGCGGTTGAAGCCCTTGTGGCGGGCGCTGAGGTTGAACGGAATGGGCATGGCGTGTCGTCGGTGAGGTGGAGGAATGTTCTGCAGAAGCCCGCTTGCGCGGCGATGCTCTTCAAGGGCATCGCCCGCAAGCGGGCTCCTACAGCGGTAGATGTTGCATCGGGGTGTGGCCGGGCTGCGCCTGCACGCGACCGAGCCACGCACGAATGTTCGGAAATGCGGACAGTTCGAACCCGCCGTCGCCGGCACAATGGGTGTACGCGTACAGCGCGATGTCGGCGATGCCGTAGCGTTCGCCGACGAACCAGTCGCGCCCGGCCAGGTGCTGTTCCATCACTGCCAGCACCTGCGTGCCCTTGTGCAGCAGCGCGGGCAGCTCGGCCTGGCGCGGGTGGTCGGGCGGCAGCCAGCCGCGGATGAAGCGCGCCACCGCGATGCACGGCTCATGGCTGTACTGCTCGAAGAACAGCCACTGCAGCGTCTGCGCGCGTAACCAGGCATCCTCGGGCCCCGATCCATTCGGCCAATAGGCGGTGCCTTCGGCGAGGTAACACAGGATGGCGTCGGACTCGGCCAGCCGGCGCCCATCCTCCAGTTCCAGCAGCGGCACCTTGCCGTTCGGGTTCTTCGCCAGGTAGGCCGGCGTGCGCGTCTCGCCACCGGCGCTGTCCACGTCGACCCAGCGGTAGTCGCGGCCCAACTGGTCCAGCAGCAGTTGCAGCTTGTAGCAGTTGCCGGAAGCGCGCATGCCGTAGATGGTGATCATGGCCTTTCCCCTCCCAGTTGTTTCAGCAGCGCGGCGCGCTGCAGGTCCTTGGGACGGCCGAAGCTTTCGCAAAGCCGGATCTGGTCTTCGACCGACGGCACCGGCACGGCCAAGCCGTTCACGCCGGCCAGCACGAGCTTCCCCGGCAGCACCGGCCGCCAGCGATCGTCGGCATGAAGCTCGAGCGCCCCCATCACCTCGACCGGCGCGCCGGGAAAGTGGAAGCGGGCGAAGTGCGAACGGAACCGGTCGGCCTCCGGCGGCGTGAACGCGGGCTCGCGCCGCGACGCCCAATGCGCCATCAACGCCTCGGCGTCGGCGCGCGAGGTCAGCACGTCCACATCCGCGGCGCCGGTCTGCGCGCCGAGCAGCAGTGCCGCGGCGCTCCCGATCAGGCACCACGGATCGACGCAATGCACGTGCAGCTCGGGCACGATCTCGGCCAGGGTGGCGTAAAGCGCGGGCGAGAGGTGGCTCATGCGCGGCGCCGGCGCCATTGCTCGCGCGTCTGCACCCAGATTTCGGTGGGCGAATCCTCGTACGGCGCGGGCAGCTTGCCCGGGCCGCGGCAGCTCGAACCCAGCCGCTGCGCCAGCGCCTGCGAGGCGCGGTTGTCGGGATGGATGGAATGGATCATCTCGCTCCAGCCCAGCTGGTCGAAGGTCCAGTCGATCGCGGCGACGCAGCCTTCCAGTGCATAGCCCTTGCCCCAGGCGCTGCGCGCCAGGCCCCAGCCCACTTCGGTGCCGGGCCAGTCGGCCGGATGCCACGGGCCGAGCCGACCGATCCATTGGCCGCTGCGCTTCTCGATCACCGAGAACATGGAAAAACCCTGGATCATCCACGCACCGGCCAGCGACAGGAAGCCGCGCCACGCGGCGGCGCGCGCCTGCTGGCCGCCGATGAAGCGCGCAGCCTCGGCATCGGCCATGTTCGCCGCGTAGGCGTCGAAATCCTGCATCCGCGGCGGGCGCAGGATCAGCCGCTCGGTTTCGATGCGCAACGAATCCAGGTCCATGCGACCCCGCTTCAGAACGCGTTGATGCCAGTCAGCTCGCGACCCACCACCAGCTCGTGCACGGTCTCGGTGCCCTCGTAGGTGATCACCGATTCCAGGTTCAGCGCATGGCGGATGGCCGAGTGCTCGGTGGTGATGCCGGCGCCGCCGAGGATGTCGCGGCACTGGCGCGCGATGTCGATCGCCATGCGGCAGTTGTTCCACTTGGCCAGCGAGACCTGGGTCGGCTGCATCTTGCCGGCGTCCTTCAGGCGCCCCAGCTGCAACGACAGCAACTGTGCGGTGGTGATGCGCCGGGCCATGTCGGCCAGCTTCAGCTGGATCGCCTGGTTGGAGGCGAGCGGCTTGCCGAACAGCATGCGCTCGGCGGTGTAGTCGAGCACTTCCTTCAGGCAGGCCTGTGCCGCGCCGATCGGCCCCCAGGTGATGCCGTAGCGCGCCTGGGTCAGGCAGCCCAGCGGCCCCTTCAAGCCCTTCACGTTGGGCAGCCGCGCGCTGTCCGGCACGCGCACGTTGTCGAAGAACAGCGCGCTGGTGACCGAGGCGCGCAGGCTCATCTTCTTGTGGATTTCCTGCGCCTTGAAGCCGGCCGTGTCGGTCGGCACCACGAAGCCCTGGATGCCGTCATCGGTCTGCGCCCAGACGATCGCGATATGCGCCAGGTTGCCGTTGGTGATCCACATCTTGGCGCCGTTGATGACCCAGTCGCCGCCGTCCTGCTTGGCGTGGGTCTTCATGTTGGCCGGATCGGAGCCGCCGTGCGGCTCGGTCAGGCCGAAGCAGCCGATCACCTCGCCCGCCGCCATCTTCGGCAGGTACTCCATCTTCTGCGCTTCGCTGCCGTAGGCGTAGATCGGGTACATCACCAGCGAACTCTGCACCGAGGCGAAGCTGCGCAGGCCCGAGTCGCCACGCTCCAGCTCCTGGCAGATCAGGCCGTAGCTCACGCCGTTCATGCCGGCGCAGCCGTACTTCTCCGGGATCGTCGCGCCGAGCAGGCCGAGGCCGGCGATCTCCGGGATCAATTCCTTCGGGAAGCGGCCCTGGTCGAAACAGTCGCCGATGATCGGCAGCACGCGTTCGTCGACGAAGCGGCCGACGGTGTCCTGCACCATGCACTCCTCGTCGCTGAGCAGCGAACGGACGTCGTACAGATCGAGCGGATTCAGACGGACAGCCATGGAAGCTCCAGAGAGGGCGCGTAAAAGCCGGTATTGTAGCGCGACCTATGCGCCCGCACAGGCCGGACGCGCCCGACGGATGCGTATGGAGCACGCCCGCCCCGCCTGGCCCGATCCCGCCCTCCACTGCACGCTCGCCCACGGAAACCCATGTTCAAAGGTGTCTTGCTCGGCTTCATGGCCTTTGCCGCGTACGCCATCAGCGACGCGTTCGTGAAATCGTTGCGCGGCTCGCTGCCGGCGTACGAGGCGGTGTTCTTCGGCGCCGTGCTGGGCCTGACCGCGTTGCCGTTCATCAAGGGCGCCGATGACCGCTGGCACGAGGCGCTGCGCGCGCAACGCCCGGGCCTGTGGCTGGTGCGCGCGCTCGCCAGCGCGGTCGGCAGCATCGCGGCGGTGGTGGCGTTCACCGCACTGCCGATGGCCGAGGCGTTCGCGCTGATCTTCCTGCTGCCGATCTTCGTCACCGTGCTGTCGGTGCTGGTGCTGAAGGAAGCCGTGGGCTGGCGCCGCTGGTCGGCGGTGGTGGCCGGCTTCGTCGGCGTGCTGGTGGTGCTGCGGCCGGGCTTCCGCGCGCTCGGCATCGGCCACCTGGCGGCGATCGTGTGCGGGCTTTCCGGCGCCGTCTCGATGATCGCGCTGCGCCTGTCCGGCCCGCACGAGAAGCGCATCACCCTGTACAGCGCCGGCATGATCGGCTCGTTGCTGGTGGCCGGCTTGCTGATGCTGGCCGATTTCCGCTGGCCGGACTTCGTCCAGTGGGGGCTGCTGCTCGGCTACGGCCTGCTCGCCGCGCTGGCCTCGGTGTTGCTGATGCTGGCCACGCAGAAGGCGCCGGCCAACCACGTCGCGCCGACCCAGTACAGCCAGATGCTGTGGGCGGTGCTGCTCGGCTACGTGCTGTTCCACGACCGGCTGGACTGGCCGATGGCGATCGGCATCGCGATCATCCTCGGCGCCGGCTTGTTCACCTTCGTGCGCGAGGAACAGGTGACGCGCTGGTGGCAGCGGATCCGCATGCTCTGATTTCCCGGCCGTGCAACGCCTTGGAATGGGCCAGGCGTTGGCTCGTCGTTCCAGCGAAAGCCGGAACCCCGTGCCTTCAGACAGTTGCCGAGGCCCAGGCTCTCGACTTTCGCCAGGATGGCGGCTTGCCCAGGCCTTCGCTAGCGGTTGCTCACGCCGTGCGGCACGTGCCCGGTTGCCACGTGCTTGCGCGCGGACTCCACGTTGGCCGGCGAGTCGTCGAAGAAGATGTCGGCGCCGAACGCGTCGAGGAACGGGCCCTTGTCGCGGCCGCCGAGGAACAGCGCCTCGTCGATGCGCACGCCCCACTTGCGCAGGGTGAGGATCACGCGCTTGTGCGCGGGGGCGGAACGGGCAGTGACCAGCGCGGTGCGGATCGGCGAGTCCTCGGCCGGGAACGCGGTCTGCAGGCGGTGCAACGCGGCGAGGAAGCCGCGGAACGGCCCCACCGACAGCGGCTCGGCGGCGTGCTCGCGCTCGTTGCGGTGGAAGGCCTCCAGGCCTTCCTCGCGCGAGACGCGCTCGCCCTCGTCGCCGAAGATCACGGCGTCGCCGTCGAAGGCGATGCGCAACTGCTCGCTCATACGCGGTGGCGCGACGCTGGGCAGGATGGTGGCCGCCGCCACGCCGGCGGCCAGCGCGCGGCCGACGTCCTCGGCGTTGGCGGAGAGGAACAGGTCGGCCCGGAACGGCGCGATGTAGTCGGAGGTGGGTGCGCCGCTGGTGAACGCGGCGCGGCTGATTTCCAGGTCGTAGTGCTGGATCGCGTTGAAGATGCGCAGCCCGGTGTCGCCGGAATTGCGCGACAGCAGGATCACCTCCACCGGCGGCACGTCGCCGGCCAGCTTGTTCAACCCCAGCAGTTTCTGCACCAGCGGAAACGCCACGCCGGGCTTGAGGATCTCGTTCTCGTGGTCGATCTGGAACGCGCGGTAGGCGTCGAGGCCTTCGCGCTCGAACAGCGCGTGGCTGTCGCCGAGGTCGAACAGCGCGCGCGAGGAAATCGCCACCACCAGGCGATTGTCGGTGGTGGATGTCGAATCGTGGGCGGTTGGCTGGCTCATGCCGCGAATCTACCGCAAAGAGCGGGGAGTGAGTGGGGAGGAGCGAGCAACAGCGGAGTCGGCCCTCTCACTGCTCACTCCTCTCCACTCACTCCTCATTCCGCGGCGAACTGTTCGTCCAGGATGCGCTGCTCCAGGTTGTGCTCGGGGTCGAACAGCAGCCGCACGCCCTGCCCGCCGGACTGACGGATCGCCACGGTGCGCACGTCGCGCACCTCGTGGAAATCGGCGGTGGCGCTGACCGGGCGCTTGCCGGGATCGAGCACGCGCAGGATCACCTCGGTGCGGTGCGGCAGGATCGCGCCGCGCCAGCGGCGCGGGCGGAACGGGCTGATCGGGGTGAGCGCCAGCACGTTCGCATCCAGCGGCAGGATCGGCCCGTGCGCGGACAGGTTGTAGGCGGTGGAACCGGCCGGGGTGGCGACCATGATGCCGTCGCAGACCAGGCTCGCCAGCTTCACCGTATCGTTGAGCTGCACTTCCAGGTGCGCGGCCTGGTTGCTCTGGCGCAGCAGCGAGACTTCGTTGAAGGCCAGCGCGGTGTGTTCGTTGCCGGCCGCATCGGTGACCGCCATCTGCAGCGGGAACAGCGACGCCGCGTGCGCGCGCGCGATCCGCTCCGGCAGGCTGTCGAGCCGGTGCTTGTTCATCAGGAAACCGACCCGGCCCAGCTTCATGCCGTACACCGGCAATTCCAGCGCGTGGTACGCGTGCAGGGTGCGCAGCATGAAGCCGTCGCCGCCCAGCGCCACGATCAGCTCGGCCTGCTCCGGCGGCACGGTGCCGTAGCGCTCCACCAGCTTGCGCCACGCCTGCTGGGCGACGCTGGTGTCACTGGCGACGAAGGCTAGGCGCATGCGCAAAAACCTGGTGCGAAAGTCAGCCGAGATTACACAGCATGAAGGCGCAAGACCATGCCTGATCCTGCGCCTTCATTCGTCACTCGCTCAACCCGGGCCGGCTCAGACCACCGGCACCTGCGCCAGCTGCGCCAGGCGGCGGACGGCGACCGAGGCGATCGGGTAGTCCGCGTTCTGGGTGAGGATTTCCGCCAGCATGCCGCGGGTGTACTGCAGCGTGGCGTCGTCGCGCTGCAGCCACGCCTGCACCGGCGAGACGTGCTGGCTGCCGCCGCCGAGATTGAGCACCTGCAGCGACAACGCCCGATGCTGGTGGTTGAGCTCGTCCAGCAGCGAGCCGCGCGCCTGGGCGTGCCAGTGACCTTCCACCGGCAGCGCCTCGATCTGATCGCGCAGCCACTCCAGGTCCAGCGCCTCGCCCAGCTCGTAGAACACGCCGGCCACCTTCCCGATCGGCTGGCCGCTCAGCTGGCTCACCTCGACCATGTCCAGCGCGGCGCGCAGCTCCGGCATGCGGGCCATCCGCAGCGCCAGCTCGGCCGGCAGGCCCAGGCCTTCCCACTTCTCCTGGCTGGAGGAGAAATCACCCTTGCCGGTCGCCGTCAGAACCTCCGGCAGCGCCTTGCGCAGGGTCGACACGCCGGCCTGGTAGCGCTCGACGTTGGCGGCGATGTCGAGCGAGCCGCCGGGACGGTTCAGCAGCCACCGCGTCATGTGGCGCAGCAGCGACCAGATCTGCTTGATCGCGTCGATCTGGGTGTCCTCGGCGACCTTGGCGTCCAGCGCCTCGATCTGCGCCCACAGTTCGCGCGCCTCGAGGATCTCGCGCGCCGCGGTATACGCCTTGGCGATCGCCGCCGGGCCCTGCCCGGTGTCTTCCTGCATGCGCATCATGAAGGTGGCGCCCATGCGGTTGATCGTCGAGTTGGTCACCGCAGTGGCGATGATCTCGCGCTTCAGCCGATGGCGCTGCATGTGCGCGGCGTACTTCTCGTGCAGCGGCAGCGGGAAGTAGCGCACCAGTTCCTTCGACAGGTACGGGTCTTCCGGCACGTCCGAGTCCAGCAGCTGCTGGAACAGGCGGATCTTGTCGTACGACAGCAGCACCGCCAGCTCCGGCCGGGTCAGGCCCAGGCCGCGGCTCTTGCGCTCGGTCAGTTCGGCCTCCGACGGCAGGTTCTCGACCTGGCGGTCCAGCGTGCCCTCGGCCTCCAGCGTGCGGATGAAGTGCGCCATCGAGCCGATGCGGCCGATCGACTGGTGCTCCATCAGGGTGATCGCCTGGTTCTGCCGGTAGTTGTCCCACAGCACCAGCTGGCCCACCTCGTCGGTCATCGCGGCGAGCTGTGCGTTGCGCGCATCGAAACCCAGCTCGCCACGCTGCACGGCGTCGTTGAGCAGGATCTTGATGTTCACCTCGTGGTCGGAGGTGTCCACGCCGGCGGAGTTGTCGATGAAGTCGGTGTTCAGCAGCACGCCCTTCTGCGCCGCCTCGATACGGCCCTTCTGGGTCATGCCCAGGTTGCCGCCCTCGCCGATGATCTTCGCGCGCACGTCGGCGCCGTTGATGCGCAGCGCGTTGTTGGCGCGGTCGCTCACCTCGGCATGCGTTTCGCCGGAGGACTTGATGTAGGTGCCGATGCCGCCGTTCCACAACAGGTCCACCGGCGCCTTCAGGATCGCGCTGAGCAGGTCGCTCGGCGCCAGATGCTCGACGTCGGGCTTGAGCCCCAGCACTGCACGCACTTCCGGCGAGATCGGGATCGACTTGGCGCTGCGCGGATACACGCCGCCGCCAGCGGAGATCAGCGACTTGTCGTAGTCGTCCCAGCTCGAGCGCGGCACGTCGAACATGCGCTTGCGCTCGACGAACGAACGGGCCGCGTCCGGGTTCGGATCGAGGAACACGTGGCGATGGTCGAACGCGGCCAGCAGCAGGGTGTGTTCGGACAGCAGCATGCCGTTGCCGAAGACGTCGCCGGACATGTCGCCGATGCCGACGCAGGTGAAGTCCTCGCTCTGGCAATCGCGGCCGAGCGCGCGGAAGTGGCGCTTGACCGACTCCCATGCGCCCTTGGCGGTGATGCCCATGCCCTTGTGGTCGTAGCCGTGCGAGCCGCCGGAGGCGAACGCATCGCCGAGCCAATAGTTGTGCTCGATCGAGATCGCGTTGGCGATGTCGGAGAACTTGGCGGTGCCCTTGTCCGCGGCCACCACCAGGTAGGGGTCGTCCGCGTCGTGGCGCACCACGTCGTGCGGGTTCACCACCTTGCCGTCGACCAGGTTGTCGGTGATGTCGAGCAGGCCGTTGATGAACAGGCGGTAGCAGGCGATGCCCTCGGCCAGCACCGCGTCGCGGTCGCTGGCGGGCGGGGACTTCTTGACGAAGAAGCCGCCCTTGGAACCGACCGGCACGATCACCGTGTTCTTCACCATCTGCGCCTTGACCAGGCCCAGCACCTCGGTGCGGAAATCCTCGCGCCGGTCGGACCAGCGCAGGCCGCCGCGCGCCACCGCGCCGAAGCGCAGGTGGATACCCTCGACGCGCGGCGCGCACACCCAGATCTCGCGGTACGGCACCGGCTTGGGCAGGTCGGGCAGCAGGTGCGAGTCGAGCTTGTAGCTGATGTAGTCGCGGTAGGCGCCGTCCCACTGCTGGAAGAAGCTGGTGCGCAAGGTGGCACGGATCAGCTTCATGAAGCTGCGCAGGATGCGGTCCTCGTCGAGGCTGGCCACGTTCTCCAGCAGAATCCCGATCACGTTCTCCACCGCCTGGACCTGCGCGTCGCGCGGCTTCGACAACGACGCGCCCAGCTCGCCGATCAGGCCCGGCTGCGCGGCCTGCACGTTGGCCGGGATCAGCGCCAGCATCTCGGCGACCAGGGTCGCGCCGGCAGCCTTCAGCTCGTCGGCGGAAAGCGCTTCGCGGCGCGGATCGAACTTGGCCAGGAACAACTCCACCAGCAGGCCGGCCACCGCCGGATAGCGGTTGAGGGTTTCCTCCATGTACGACTGCGAGAAGGTGGCGCCGGTCTGCAGCAGGTACTTGCAGTAGCCGCGCAGCATCGCCACCTGGCGCCAGCCCAGCTTGGCGCCGAGCACCAGCCGGTTGAAGCCGTCGTTCTCGGCGTTGCCGCGCCAGATCTGCTCGAACGCGTCCTCGAACAGCGCGCCGACCTGCTCCACGCCGAAGGTGAGCTTGCCGACCGGCTGCACCTCGAAATCCTGGATCGACAGCGGCGCCTCGCCGGAAACGTCGTAGACGTGCTCGGTGAGCACGCGCAGGCCGAGGTTCTCCAGCTGCGGCAGCACTTCGGACAACGCGATGTCGCCGCCGGAGCGGTAGACCTTGAAGCGCAGCGTCTCGGGCGCCTTCGGCGGGTGGTAGAACGACATCCGCAACGCGTTGTCGCCGGCCAGTTGCGAGAGCTGGTACACGTCCTCGGCGGCCACCGCCGGACTGACGTCCTCGACGTAGCCGGCCGGCAGTGCGCGCGCGTAGCGGTTGGCCAGCACCACGCCTTCATGTTCGCCGCGCAGGCGCACCAGCGCGTCGCGCACCTCGTCGTGCCAGTTGCGCACGATGCCGGCCACGCCCTGCTCCAGCTCGGCCAGGTCGTAGGACGGCTGGTCACCGATCTTCGGCCGCAGCACGATGGTCAGCCGCGCCAGCACGGCCTCGCCCATCTGCACCGAGGAATCGCGCTGCTCGGCATGCAGCGCCGCGCCCAGCAGCGATTCGATGCGCTCGCGCACCGAGGTGTTGAAGCGGTCGCGCGGCACGAACACCATGCAGGTGAAGAAGCGGCCGTAGCGGTCGCGGCGCATGAACAGCCGCGTACGCGCGCGCTGGCGCAGTTCGAGGATGCCCATCGCGGTGGCGAACAGCTCGTCCTCGGTGCTCTGGAACAGCTCCTCGCGCGGCAGCGTTTCCAGGATGTGGCGCAGCGACTTGCCGGAGTACGAATCGCGCTTGAGGCCCGAGCGCGCCAGCACGGTTTCCACCTTGTGCCGCACCAGCGGCACGTCCTGCGGGCGGGCCATGTAGGCGTTGGAGGAGAACAGGCCGAGGAAGCGCTGCTCGGCCACCGCGCGGCCGTCGGCGCCGAACTGCAGCACGCCGATGTAATCCATGTAGCCGCTGCGGTGCACGTGCGAGCGCGCGTTGGTCTTGGTCAGGATGATCGCGTCGGTGGCGCCCGATTGCGGCAGCTCGCTGGCGGCCAGCGTGCGCAGCGAACGCGGCGCCATCGAGCGATCGCTCTTGCGCAGGATGCCCAGGCCGGACGCATCGACCGCGCGCAGCACGCGGTCGCCGTCGGCGTCGGCGACTTCGTATTCGCGGTAGCCGAGGAAGGTGAAGTTGTCGGCCGCGATCCAGCGCATGAACTCGCTGGCCTCCTGCACCGAGGCCGCGTCCAGCGGCAGCTTGCGCTGCGGCAGTTCGTTGGCGACCGCCAGCGCCTTGTCGCGCATCGCCGACCAGTCGCCCACCGCGGCGCGCACGTCATCCAGCGCAGCCGCGACCCGCGCTTCCAGCTGCGACTGCTCGGCGGCATCGGCGACCCGGTCGATCTCGAAATGCATCAGCGATTCGGCGCTGCCGGCGTCGCCGCCCAGGCCGAGCAGCTTGCCGGAAGCATCGCGCACCACCTTCAGCACCGGATGGATCACCGCATGGATCTGCAGCTTCGCCGAGACGATCATGCTGACCGTGTCGACCAGGAACGGCATGTCGTCGGTGACGATCTGCAGCAGGCTGCGGCCGGCATGCCCGTCAGCCGCATTGAGCACGCGCACGCTGGCATGGCCGCCGCGGCGCTGCTGCATGAACTCCAGCAGGCTGCCGACCAGCGCCGCCCACTGCACCGGTGTGTGCAGATGCGCGTCGCCGCCCCCGATGCGTGCAAAGAAAGCCTCGCAGAAAACCTGCGCCTCGTTCAGGCGCGCGGGCGAAAAACCGCCCTTTTTCAGCTCTGCGAGTACTACTGACGAAAGGGAAGGGTCGTTCGCTGCAGGGGTCGCATTCATGGCATCTTCTGATTGGTGGAGACGATGATGGGTGAGGCAGGTAAAAAGCCTCGGAAGGATACGCCGCACGGCAGGGCGAATCCAGCCGCGCGGCCCGCCGCGACCATGCACACGCGCATGGTTTCGTGCCTTCCCGCGACCGATTTTCGCGATGCCGCGGATCGCGCGTCGACACCCGGCGAGCGGCGGGAAAAAGCTCGGCCGCTCGGCACGCTCGCGCGACGGATGCGGCATGCGATCCTCTGCGGCGCATCCGCGGGCACGCGTCCAGATCGCCACGCCCCTGTCAATGACTGGATTCGCAGCGCCCACAAAATGTAAACTGATCGGTATAGCCTGCTTCGCAGGCCGCCTGGTACGGCGCTTGGCGGAACAGGCGCCGTTTCCAGGCGCGATCGCCGCCTCGTACCAACCTATGACACAGGACATGCGGAGCGCGATGCGGTATCCCGTCCACGGCAAGCCCGCAACGCACTCCGGCGTCACCCCCATCCCCGTTCGAACAAGTTCTGGAGTTCCCATGAAGTCCTCGTCACTGAGCACACCCTTGCTGTGCCTGAGCCTGCTGGTGCTGGCCGCCTGCGGCAAAGGCAAGGAGCAGGGGCCGCCGCAGATGCCGCCGCCGGAAGTGGGCGTGGTCCAGGTGCAGCCGCAGGACTCGCCGCTGACGCGGGATCTGGTCGGTCGCCTCTCGCCCTACCGCAGCGCCGACGTGCGCGCCCGCGTGGCCGGCGTGCTGCTCAAGCGCGCCTATACGGAAGGCACCGACGTCAAGCGGGGGCAGTTGCTGTTCCAGATCGACCCGGCCCCGCTGAAGGCGGCGCTGAGCGCAGCGGAGGCTTCGCTGGCGCAGGCGCAGGCCACCGACACCAACGCCAGGATCAACGCGCAACGCGCACGCGAGCTGGCGCCGAAGGGCTACATCTCGAAGTCCGACCTGGACAACGCGCTGGCCACCGAACGCACCGCGGCCGCCGCGGTGCAGGCGGCACGCGCCAACGTGCAGGCCGCGCGCATCAGCCTGGGCTACGCCAGCGTGACCGCGCCGATCGACGGCCGCGCCGGCCAGCAGCAGGTGACCGAGGGCGCCCTGGTCGGCAACGGCGAGGCCACCTTGCTCACCACGGTCGACCAGATCGACCCGCTCTACGTGAACTTCACCCTGAGCGTGGCCGACATGGAGCAGATGCGCCGTGCGCAGACCAGCGGCAACGTCACCCTGGCCGAACCGAACAAGGCCAGCGTGCAGGTCGCCCTGCCCGACGGCAGCAGCTATGCCGAAACCGGCACGGTCGACTTCTCCTCCACCACGGTCGATCCGGCCACCGGCGCGGTGAACCTGCGCGCGCAGATCCCCAACCCGAAGCACAGCCTGCTGCCGGGCATGTACGTGACGCTGAAGGCGCAGCTCGGCCAGCAGCACAAGGTGTTCCTGCTGCCGCAGGCGGCCGTGCAGCGCGACACCGTGGGCGCCTACGTGTTCACCGTCGGCAAGGACGGCAAGGTCGCGCGTCACTACGTCACCCTCGGCGCCGCCAGCGGCGGCGACTGGGTGGTCACCGACGGCATCGCGGCGGGCGACCAGGTGGTCGTGTCGGGCGTGCAGAACGTGAAGGAAGGCGCGCCGGCCAAGGCCTCGCCGTGGAAGCCGCAAGCCGAAGGCAACCACGGCCCTGCCGCCGCCGGCACGCCGGCGCGCGGCAAGTAAGGGAGAGCGAACATGCCGAGTTTCTTCATCGACCGCCCGATCTTCGCCTGGGTGGTGGCCATCCTGATCTCGCTGGGCGGCGTGCTGGCGATCCTCAACCTGGGCGTGGAGTCCTACCCGAACATCGCGCCGCCCTCGGTGACGGTGGGCGCCTCCTACCCCGGTGCCAGCGCCGAGACCACCGAAAAGGCGGTCACCCAGGTCATCGAGCAACAGCTAACCGGCATCGACCACCTGCTGTACTTCAGCTCCTCCTCCAGCGCCAGCGGCCGCGCCAGCATCACGCTAACCTTCGAAAGCGGCACCGACCCGGACATCGCCCAGGTGCAGGTGCAGAACAAGGTGGCGCTGGCCACCCCGCGCCTGCCGAGCGAAGTGACCCAACAGGGCGTGGTGGTGGCCAAGGCCAACGCCGGCTTCCTGATGGTGGTGGCGCTCAAGTCCGACAACCCGAACATCGACCGCGACCGCCTGGGCGACATCGTCGGCTCGCAGGTGCTCGACCAGATCGCGCGCGTGCCGGGCGTGGGCAGCACCCAGCAGTTCGGCTCCGAGTACGCCATGCGCATCTGGCTCAACCCGGACCAGCTGCACGGCTACGGCCTGTCGGCGACGCAGGTGCTGAACGCGATCCGCGCGCAGAACGTGCAGTTCGCCGCCGGCTCGATCGGCGCCGACCCGGCCCTGCCCGGCCAGGGCTTCACCGCCACGGTGTCGACGGAAGGGCGCTTCACCACGCCGGAGCAGTTCGCCGGCATCATCCTGCGCGCGAACCCCGACGGCACCACGGTCAAGCTCGGCGACGTCGCCCGGATCAGCTTCGGCCCCGGCAACTACGGCTTCAACACCACCGTCGACGGCAAGCCGATCGGCGCCTTCGCGATCCAGCTGCTGCCCGGCGCCAACGCGCTGAACGTGGCCACCGCGGTGCGCGGCAAGATGGACGAGCTGGCTCCCGGCTTTCCGCCAGGGGTGAGCTGGTTCAGCCCGTACGACAGCACCACCTTCGTGAAGATCTCCATCGACGAGGTGGTGAACACGCTGGTCGAGGCGATCGTGCTGGTGTTCCTGGTGATGCTGCTGTTCCTGCAGAACCTCCGCGCCACCATCATCCCCACGCTGGTGATCCCGGTGGCGCTGCTGGGCACCTTCCTCGGCATGCTGGTGCTCGGCTTCACCATCAACCAGCTGACCCTGTTCGGCATGGTGCTGGCGATCGGCATCGTGGTGGACGACGCGATCGTGGTGATCGAGAACGTCGAACGCATCATGACCGAAGAGAACCTCTCGCCGAAGGAAGCCACGCGCAAGGCGATGGGCCAGATCACCGGCGCGGTGGTGGCGATCACGGTGGTGCTGACGGCGGTGTTCGTGCCTTCGGCGCTGCAGCCGGGCGCCTCGGGCATCATCTACAAGCAGTTCGCGCTGACCATCGCCGTGTCGATGGCGTTCTCGGCCTTCCTGGCGCTGTCCTTCACCCCGGCGCTGTGCGCGAGCTTCCTGCAGCCTGAGCACCACAAGAAGAAGAACATCGTCTTCCGCAAGTTCAACCAGTTCTTCGAGTGGGCCACGCACACCTACACCGGCCACGTCGGCAACGCGGTGCGGCATGCGCCGCGCTGGATGTTCGTGTTCGTGCTGGTCGCGGTGCTGGGCGGCTTCCTGTACACCCGCCTGCCCGGCAGCTTCCTGCCCGAGGAGGACCAGGGCTACGCGATGTCGGTCATCCAGCTGCCGCCCGGCTCCACCAAGCAGCGCACCGAAGAGGTGATGGGCCAGATGCTGACGATCCTCAAGAAGGATCCGGCGGTCGATACCGTGCTGCAGGTGACCGGCTTCAGCTTCATCGGGGCCGGCGAGAACGCGGGCATGGCCTTCATCAAGCTCAAGGACTGGTCCGAGCGCCAGGGCACCGCGGCGGACTTCATCCAGCGCGCCAACCGGTCGCTGTTCCAGATCCACGACGCCCGCATCTTCGTGGTGAACATCCCCACGGTGCAGGGCCTGGGCCAGTTCGGCGGCTTCGACATGTACCTGCAGGACCGCAGCGGCGCCGGCCGCGAGGCGCTGACCCAGGCGCGCAACACGCTGCTCGGCAAGGCCAGCCAAGACCCGCTGCTGACCGGCGTGCGGCCCAACGCGCTGGAGGACGCGCCGCAGCTGCGACTGGACGTGGACCGCGTGCAGGCGCAGTCGATGGGGCTGTCGGTGGGCGACATCTACAACGCGGTCGGCCTGATGCTGGCGCCGGTGTACGTCAACGACTTCACCTACGGCGGCCGCGTGAAGCGCGTGATCATGCAAGCCGACTCGTCCTACCGGATGAGCCCGGACGCGCTGCAGCACTTCTTCACGCCCAGCACGCAAACCACCGCCGCCGGCACGCCGGCGATGATTCCGTTGTCCAACGTGGTGCACGCGAACTGGCAGATGGGCTCGCCCTCGCTGAACCGCTACAACGGTTATGCGGCGGTGGAGATCGTCGGCTCGCCGGCGCCGGGGCACGCCTCGGGCGAGGCGATGGCCGAGATGGAGAAGATCGTCGGCAACGACCTGCCCAAGGGCTACGGCTTCGACTGGACCGGCCAGTCCTACCAGGAAATCCTCTCCGGCAACGCCGCCACGCTGCTGATGGTGCTGTCGATCGTGATCGTGTTCCTGGCGCTGGCGGCGCTGTACGAGAGCTGGTCGATCCCGGTGTCGGTGCTGCTGGTGCTGCCGCTGGGCCTGCTCGGCGCGGTGGTGTTCACCCTGCTGCGCGGGCTGCCCAACGACATCTACTTCAAGGTCGGCCTGATCACGGTGATCGGCCTGGCGGCGAAGAACGCGATCCTGATCGTGGAGTTCGCAGTGGAACAGCAGGCGCATGGCCGCACCTTGCGCGAAGGCGTGATCGAGGCGGCCCGCCTGCGCCTGCGCCCGATCCTGATGACCTCGCTGGCGTTCATCCTGGGCGTGTTCCCGCTGTTCGTCTCCTCGGGCGCCGGCGCCAATGCACGCCACGCAATCGGCACCGGCGTGATCGGCGGCATGCTGTTCGCCACCTTGCTCGGCGTGCTGCTGATTCCGGTGTTCTACGTGGTGGTGCGGCGCCTGCTGGGCGACAAGCTGGACGGCCACGAGCATCCGGGCATCCACGGGCCGCACACGTTCGACTCCGACCCAAAGCGTGGCGTCTGATCCGCCACGAGCATGAAAAAGCCCGGCAGCCATGCCGGGCTTTTTTCATGCTCGCACCACCGCCAATGCCCTACGTCGGAGCCTGCTGGCGGGCGATGCTTTTATCTGCGCGAATCCCGAATCCCGTGAAAAGAGCCTCGCCCGCCAGCGGGCTTCTACCCTGCATGACGGCAATCAGCGCAGTCCCGTCTCCGCCCGCGCGATCACCATGCGCTGGATCTCGCTGGTGCCTTCGTAGATCTCGGTGATCTTGGCGTCGCGGAAGTAGCGTTCCAGCGGCATCTCCTTCGAATAGCCCATGCCGCCGTGGATCTGCACCGCCTGGTGGCTGATCCACATCGCCGCTTCCGACGCGGTGAGCTTGGCCACCGCCGCCTCGGTGCCGAAGCGGCCGCCGTGCTTCTCGGTCTCGCCCTTGGTCCACGCCGCGCGCAGGGTCAGCAAGGTCGCGGCATCCAGCTTGCACTTCATGTCGGCGATCTTCGACTGGGTCATCTGGAACGTGCCGATCGGCTGGCCGAACGCCTTGCGGTCGCGCGACCACTGCAAGGTCGCCTCGTACGCGGCGCGGGCGATGCCCACCGCCTGCGAGGCGATGCCGATGCGGCCGGCGTCGAGCACACCCATCGCGATCGAGAAACCCTTGCCCTCGTCACCGAGCAGGTTTTCCTTCGGCAGCACGTAGTCGGTGAACTCGATCTCGCAGGTGGCTGAGGCGCGGATGCCCAGCTTCGGCTCGGTCTTGCCGGCGTGGAAGCCCGACAGCTGGGTATCGACGATGAAGGCCGACACGCCCTTGGCGCCGATGCCCGGCGTGGAGATGGCGAACAGCACGATGTAGCGCGCCACCGGGCCGGAGGTGATCCAGCTCTTCTTGCCGTTGATCACCCAGTCGCCGTTGGCATTCTTGGTGGCGCGGGTGTGCATGGCCGAGGCGTCGGAGCCGGACTGCGGCTCGGTCAGTGCGTAGGCGCCGATCGCCTCGCCGGTGGCGATCGCGCGCACGTATTTCTGCTTCTGCTCTTCGTTGCCGTGCTTGAGGATGCCGTTGCAGAACAGCGAATTGTTCACGCTCATCACGGTCGCGGTGGCCGCGTCGGCGGCGGCAATCTCGATCATCGCCAGCACGTAGGCAATCGAGTCCATGCCCGCGCCGCCGTAGGCTTCCGGTACCTCGATGCCCATCAGGCCGAGTTTGCCCATCTCGCGGATGTTCTCCAGCGGGAACTCGCCTTTCGCATCCAGCTCGGCGGCCACCGGCACGATGCGCTTTTGCGCAAAGTCGCGGGCAATCGACTGGATCGACAACTGGTCTTCGGTAAAACGGAAATCCACGGGCGGCTCCTGAAGGCAATCAAGCCGCCGATTTTAGCGGGAAATGGCCTGCCGGCTCACCGATGTGCGCTTGACGCATGGCAAGGCCCGGCCTAGCCTGTACATCTTTGTATCGCGATACAGGGATAACCGATGGATCTGGCCACCGCTTCCAGCGTGCTGCGCCTGCTGGCCGACCCCACCCGCGTGCGCCTGCTGGCCCTGCTCGAACACGAGGAACTCACCGTGGCCGAACTGGCCGCGGTGCTGCACCTGGCACAGCCGCGGGTATCCACCCACCTGGCCAAGCTGAAGGAAGCCGGCCTGGTGCGCGACCGCCGCGCCGGCGTTTCCGCCTACTACCGCGCCAACAACGAGGGCGACGCGGCGCAGCACGCCCTGCTGGTCTCGCTGCGCACCAGCATCGACGACGCGCTGCTGCGCGAGGACTCGGCGCGCCTGCCCGGCGTGCTGGCGAACCGCGCCCGCGAGGAAGGCTGGGCCGACACCGTGGCCGGCGACATGGAACGCCATTACTCCCCCGGCCGCACCTGGGAAACACTGGCCCGCTCGCTGCTGCAGCTGCTGGAGACCGGCGACGTGCTCGACATCGCCTCCGGCGACGGCATCACCGCCGAACTGCTGGCGCCGCACGCGCACTCCATCGTCTGCGTGGATTCCAGCGAGCGCGTCGTCGCGGCCGCGGCGAAACGGCTGAAGACGTTCGCCAACGTGCGCGTGGTCCGCGGCGACATGCATGCGCTGGAGCTGGGCGACCAGCGTTTTGACCTGGTGCTGATGCTGCACGCTCTGACCTACGCCGAGCACCCGGCCAGGGCTGTGGCCGAGGCTGCACGCCTGCTGCGCCCCGGCGGCCGTCTGCTCGCGGTGACCCTGGGCCAGCACGACCACCGCGCCGCGGTCGAGCCGTTCGACCACCGCAACCTCGGTTTCAGCGGCGAGCAGCTCGACGGCTACGCCCGCGCCGCCGGCCTCGACGTACTCAGCTGCAACCGGCTCAGCCGCGAGCGCAAGGCGCCGCATTTCGAAGTGATCAGCCTGCTGGCGCGCAAGAGCGCCTGAACACAGCTGCACCGTTCAATCAAAGGAAGTTCGATGAGTACCCTGCCCTGGCTCCATCCCGACCGCGTCGCCCTGCTGGAGCAGGCGCTGCGCCAGCGCATCCTGATCCTCGACGGCGGCATGGGCACCATGCTGCAGGCGCACGGGCTGGACGAAAGCGGCTTCCGCGGCGAGCGCTTCGAGCACGGCCACGACGGCCACACGCACGAGCATGCCGGTGCCTGCGACCTGAAAGGCAACAACGACCTGCTCACCCTGACTCGCCCGGAAATCATCCGCGGCGTGCACGACGCCTACCTCGAAGCCGGCGCCGACCTGATCGAGACCAATACCTTCAACTCCACCCGGATCAGCCAGGCCGACTACAAGCTGCAGCACCTGGCCCATGAGTTGAATCTGGAAGGCGCGAAGCTGGCCCGCGCCGCCTGCGACGCGATGACGGCGAAGACGCCGGAGCAGCCCCGCTTCGTGATCGGCGTGCTCGGCCCGACCAGCCGCACCGCCTCGCTGTCGCCCGACGTCAACGACCCGGGCTTCCGCAACGTCACCTTCGAGGAGCTGGCGGCGAACTACACCGAAGCCGCCAGCGGCCTGATCGACGGTGGCGCCGACGTGATCATGGTCGAGACGATCTTCGACACGCTGAACGCGAAGGCCGCGCTGTTCGCGCTTTCCGAACTGTTCCACCAGCGCGGCGCACAGGTGCCGTTGATGATCTCCGGCACCATCACCGACCGCTCCGGCCGCACCCTGTCCGGGCAGACCGCCGAGGCGTTCTACTACTCGGTACGCCACGCCCGTCCGCTGTCGGTCGGCTTCAACTGCGCGCTCGGCGCCGAGGACCTGCGCCCGCACGTGCAGACCCTGGCCAACCTCGCCGAAAGCTGCGTCAGCACGCACCCGAACGCCGGCCTGCCGAACGCGTTCGGCGAATACGACGAAACGCCCGAGCACATGGCCGGCGTGATCGCCGGCTTCGCCCGCGACGGCCTGCTCAACCTGGTCGGCGGCTGCTGCGGCACCACGCCGGCGCACATCAAGACGATCGCCGAGGCGGTGCGCGGCATCGCCCCGCGTGCACTGCCTTCGGCCGACCAAGCGGAGGCCGCATGACCATGACGCGCCATACCTGCCTGTCCGGCCTGGAGCCGCTGGTCATCACGCCCGACCTGCTGTTCGTCAACGTGGGCGAACGCACCAACGTCACCGGCTCGGCGAAGTTCAAGAAACTCATCAAGGAAGACCGCTACGACGAAGCGGTGGAAGTGGCCCGCCAGCAGGTGGAAAGCGGCGCGCAGATCCTCGACGTGAACATGGACGAGGGCCTGCTCGACGCCGAAGCGGCGATGGTGAAGTTCCTCAACCTGATCGCCGCCGAGCCGGACATCGCCAAGATCCCGGTGATGGTGGACTCCTCCAAGTGGAGCGTGATCGAGGCCGGCCTCAAATGCCTGCAGGGCAAGGGCGTGGTCAACTCGATCTCGCTGAAGGAAGGCGAAGGCCCGTTCCTCGAACAGGCGAGAAAAATCCTGCGCTACGGCGCCGCCACCGTGGTGATGGCCTTCGACGAGAACGGCCAGGCCGACACCGTGGCTCGCCGCCTGGAAATCTGCGAGCGCTCGTACAAGCTGCTCACCGAGGAAGTGGGTTTCCCGCCCGAAGACATCATCTTCGACTCCAACATCTTCCCGATCGCCACCGGCATCGAGGAGCACGCCGACAACGCGGTGAACTTCATCGAGGCGTGCAAGGTGCTGAAGAAGCGCTTCCCGCTGTCGCATCTCTCCGGCGGCGTCTCCAACGTCTCGTTCTCGTTCCGCGGCAACGACACCGTGCGCGAAGCGATCCACAGCGTGTTCCTCTACCACGCCATCCAGGCCGGCATGGACATGGGCATCGTCAACGCCGGCCAGCTGGCGATCTACGACGAGCTGGAACCCCAGCTGCGCGAGCGCGTGGAAGACGTGGTGCTGAACCGCCGTGCCGATGCCACCGAGCGGCTGATGGAAATCGCCGAGAAACACAAGAAGGGCGCACGCGAGCAGGACAACGGCAACGCGCTGGCCTGGCGCGAACTGCCGGTGCGCAAGCGGCTGGAGCATGCGCTGGTACACGGCATCGACCAGTTCGTGGTGGAGGACACCGAGGAAGTGCGCCAGGGCGTGACGCGCACGCTGGACGTGATCGAAGGCCCGCTGATGGACGGCATGAACGTGGTCGGCGACCTGTTCGGCGCCGGCAAGATGTTCCTGCCGCAGGTGGTCAAATCCGCCCGCGTGATGAAGAAGGCGGTGGCCTACCTGCTGCCCTTCATGGAAGAGGAGAAGAAGAACAGCGGCGACACCAGCCGCTCCAACGGCAAGATCGTGATGGCCACGGTCAAGGGCGACGTGCACGACATCGGCAAGAACATCGTGGGCGTGGTGCTCGCCTGCAACAACTTTGAAGTGATCGACCTCGGCGTGATGGTACCGGCGCAGAAGATCCTCGACACCGCGATCGAGGAAAACGCCGACATGATCGGCGTCTCCGGCCTGATCACCCCCTCGCTGGAAGAGATGGCCCACGTCGCCCGCGAAATGAAGCGGCGCAACTTCAACATCCCGCTGCTGATCGGTGGCGCCACCACCTCGCGCGCGCACACCGCGATCAAGATCGAGCCGCACTACGAAACCGCCTGCGTGTGGGTGAAGGACGCTTCGCGCGCAGTCGGCGTGGTGCAGTCGCTGGTCAGCAAGGAGCTGGTGGACGGCTTCCTCGCCAAGGTGCGCAGCGAATACGCCGAGGTGCGCGAGCGCCACAAGCACCGCGGTCCCGGCAAGAAACTGGTGACGCTGGAACACGCGCGCGGCAACCGCTTCACCTGCAACTGGGCCAGCTACGACCCGCCGCAGCCGGCGCAGCCCGGCATCACCGTGTTCGACGACTACCCGCTGGCCGAGCTGCGCCAGCGCATCGACTGGACGCCGTTCTTCCAGGCCTGGGAACTGGCCGGCCACTATCCCGCCATCCTCAGCGACGCCGTGGTCGGCGCGCAGGCCAGCGAGCTGTTCGCGGACGCCCAGGCGATGCTGGACAAGATCGTCAGCGAGAAGTGGCTCACGGCCCGCGCGGTGATCGGTTTCTGGCCGGCCGCCAACCTCATGGACGACGTGGAGATCTATACCGACGAAACCCGCGCCCAGCCACTGGCCCGGCTGCACCACCTGCGCCAGCAGGCCGACAAGCCGGTGGAACGTCCCAACCTGTGCCTGGCCGATTTCATCGCACCGAAGGCGTTCGGCCGGCCCGACTGGATCGGCGGCTTCGCGGTTACCGCAGGCCTGGGCATCGAGGCGCATCTCGAGCGCTTCCACGCCGAGCACGACGACTACTCCGCGATCATCCTGAAGGCGCTGGCCGACCGTCTCGCCGAGTCCTTCGCCGAGCGCATGCACCAGCGCGTGCGCAAGGAGTTCTGGGGCTTCGTGCCCGACGAAAACCTCGACAACGAGGCGCTGATCGCCGAAAAGTACCAGGGCATCCGCCCCGCCCCCGGCTACCCCGCCTGCCCCGACCACACCGAGAAGGCCACCTTGTTCAAGCTGCTGGACGCCACCCGCAACGCCGGCATCGAACTTACCGAAGGCTTCTCGATGTACCCGGCGGCGGCGGTGTCCGGCTGGTACTTCTCGCACCCGGGCAGCCAGTATTTCGTGGTCGGCCGGCTCGGCCTGGAACAGGTGCAGGACTACGCCAAACGCAAGGGCTGGAGCCAGGCCGAAGCCGAACGCTGGCTGGCCGCCAACCTCGACTACGACCCGGACTAACCGCACGGCGCCCGCATCGGCGCCATGCCATCACGCGGTGGTGTCGCCGGTGACGCTGTTCTTGCGGTGGCGCAAATGCACCACCAGATTGTAGACCGAGACGAACACCGGGAAGAAGTTGGAGATGATGCCCACCGAGTCGTTCTTGCCGACCACGAAATACGCCAGCAACAGGGCACTACCGAACACCGACAGCCACCAGAACGCCAGCGGCATCACCACCCGCTTGTACTTGCGCGTGTAGTAGAGCTGCACGAACCAGCGGCTGGTGAACAGCAAGGTTCCGGTAAACCCGACCATCTTCCACGGCGTCAGCTCGAACTGCTGCAGGGCACGCAGAATGCTGGCCAGATGAACGCTGATGAATTCCATGGTGGTGCGCTTTCGACTTGAGAGGGAGGCAAGTCTAGCAACCCGCATCCCCGTCCCGGCACGTTCGATCCACGCAAGGCATTGACCCGTTCCGCGACTCCCCCTAAAATTGCGCGTTCTCGGCGGGCGATTAGCTCAGCGGTAGAGCACTGCCTTCACACGGCAGGTGTCGCAAGTTCGATCCTTGCATCGCCCACCACCGAATCCAACGAACAAGGCCACCTTGACGGGTGGCCTTGTTCGTTGTGCGGACACCATGAACAGCGCAGCGTGCGTGTAGCAACG